>DXCG01000163.1 GCA_019116145.1 Candidatus Phocaeicola gallistercoris | reverse complement strand
GTGTCAAATAGTGTGTATGCTATTTTTATTTCTTATGCAGCCAATTTAGTATTGCCCCGCATAGGTGAAGTCTCTCGTTGTGGCGTTTTGGCAAAATACGATGGGGTGTCTTTTTCAAAATCATTGGGAACTGTGGTTACAGAGAGGTTGATAGACTCGGTTTGTGTACTGTTGATTACCGGATTTACCGTGTTGCTGCAGTCGAATGTGTTTGCTCGTTTTTTTAAGGTAACAGGTACCGATAGTGCTTTTTTCTGCCAGTTGTTTACATCTACCAATTTTTATATCACACTTAGTTGTATTGTTGCAATTATGGTTTTAGGAATCTTGTTGATACGTAAATTGGCTATTTTTACGAAAGTCAGAAGCATTTTGCAGAATGTGTGGAAAGGATGCCTTTCCATTCGTAAGATGCACCATCCTTGGTTGTACATTATTTATACAATCGCTATATGGGGATGTTATTTTCTGCACTTTTATTTAACTTTGTATTGTTTTGATTTTTCTGCAAATATGGGATGGATGGCAGGACTGGTTTTGTTTGTTGTAGGTAGTATTGCGGTTGTTGTTCCTACTCCAAACGGTGCAGGATCATGGCATTTTGCAATTATAACGATGATGATGATGTATGGAGTAGGAAAAGGAGATGCCGGAGTATTTGCACTTATTGTGCATGCGATTCAAACATTTTTATTAGTTTTGTTAGGAATTTATGGATTGGTGGCTTTGCCATTGACAAATAAAATAAAAATCAATAAGTAGTATGAGTGAAATTCTTTCTTTAAATCCACAAAATGTGTGGAAGCATTTCTTTTCGTTGACTCAAGTCCCTCGTCCGTCCGGACATTTAGAAAAAGTTCAGTCTTTTTTATTAGATTTTGGAAAAAATGTGGGTGTTGAAACATTTCAAGATGAAGTTGGTAATATTATATTTAAGAAACCGGCAACATCTGGAATGGAGAATAGGAAAACTGTTATATTGCAAGCACACATGGATATGGTTCCTCAAAAGGAAAAAGATGTGACGCATAATTTTGAAGAAGACCCTATCCAGCCGTATATAGATGGAGATTGGGTGCGGGCAAAAGGAACGACATTGGGTGCAGACGATGGCATGGGAGTGGCTGTTATTATGGCTGTGATGGAAGATAAAACGTTGAAACATGGTCCACTTGAGGCTCTTATAACAGCAGATGAGGAAACGGGTATGTATGGTGCCTTTGGCTTGAAACCCGGAACGATTAATGGAGATATTTTACTAAACCTTGACTCTGAGGAAGAAGGTGAGTTGTATATTGGTTGTGCTGGAGGTGAAGATCTGACAGCAGTCTTGACTTATAAAGAAGAAGAGACCGATCCGGAGGATGTTGCATTGAAAATAACTTTAAAAGGATTGCGCGGAGGTCATTCCGGCATTCAAATTGGATGGGGACACGCGAATGCGAATAAATTGATGGCTCGTTTTATGAATCAAGTAATTGCATACGATGAGGCTTGCCTTGTTTCGTGGGAAGGTGGCAATATGCGTAATGCGATACCTCGTGAATGTGAGGTCATTATAACGGTTCCTGCAAGTGAATTGGATGATGTGATTGCTTTTGTAGGGGAATGTGAACAAGTATGGCGTGACGAATTTGCAACAATAGAAGATAATTTGACGTTTAAAGCAGAGCGTATTGATTTGCCTAAATATATGGTTCCTGAAGAAATTCGCGATAATTTGGTTGATGCTATTTATGCTTGTCCGAATGGAGTTGAACGATTCATCCCAACTATACCAGATACAGTTGAGACATCATCTAATTTAGCAATTGTGCAAATAGGACAGGGGAAAGCAACATTTAGTGTATTAACACGTAGTGCACGCGAGTCGATGAAAGATTATCGGAATACAGCATTGGAAAGTTGTTTCTCGATGGCTGGTATGCATGTAGAGCGTTCGGGCAATTATTCCGGTTGGGAGCCTAATGTAAATTCTCCTATATTACAGGCAATGAAAAAATCGTATGAGGCACAATTCGGACAAGAGCCTGAGGTGAAGGTGATTCATGCCGGGTTGGAGTGTGGTATTATAGGTGCGATTATGCCGGGACTTGATATGATATCTTTTGGACCAACTTTGCAGTGCCCGCATACTCCGGAAGAACGTTGTTATATTCCTTCAGTTAAAAGATTTTATGAGTTTGTAGTTGCAACTCTTGAAAATATACCTGTGAAATAATTTGATTGTTTCACATAATGTAAATATTCCTCGACAAGTTGCATGGGAGGTTATTCGTGCGATAAAAACTTGTCGAGGAATATTTTTTGAAAATCCTTGTTCTTTTTTTATTTTCTCAAGACATTCGCTTGCAATCGAAAAGAGCTTTTTAATGACCTGTCTATTCGTTTTCTATAAGTGTAAAAGGCTCTTTAAGATTGCCATTGTTCCATTTGTAAAGTTGGATAGTGCACATTTCTATTTTTTTATTTTTTTTCCACGATTTTGAAAAATAAAAATATCCATCTCCAATAGCAGCCATGCCAGTGCTTCCCAAGTTGAAATTCCATCCCCACGTATCCGATTTTTCATCGTAACATCCTTTATGTGCTAACGATAGTGTTTGTTTTTTTTCTGTTGTGTCGAATCCTTTTAATTTTTGTGACGTCGGGTTTTGATTGGCTTCGACCATGAATAAAGGGAAGTTAGGGTATTGGCGTTTTTTTCCTTTATAGACAGCTAGGAAAAAACTATTGGTATAAGGGTCGTATGTCATATTTTGAATGCCATAGTTTGTACTGCCGGTGTAAATGAAGTATTTGTGAGTTGGTCTTTTGGGACCGGATTGGTGCAAACTATTGGCGATAAGTGGCTTTTGGTAACGTCCCCATTTGCTGGTATCGTAGCATAACAGGACTTGATAATCGTTGTCTGTTCGCGTAGTGTCTCCATAGACTCCATAGGCAATATAAAGCATTTGTTTTTTTGTTTTCATATCGGGACCGAAAGTGATTCCATCTATACCCGAGCATGCATATTTGTGTTGTAATGGTACACCTTGGTTAGTTGTTTTTGCAAGATGGTCGTCAACCGCTTCTTTAATATAAACACTTGTCATCACTTCATTTTCATTTGCTTGCATCCCTTTGCGGGTTATTTTTTCAGGGTCGAAAATCGCGATATAAAATCCGGTTTGTGTATTTTTGTCTGAACGGATATTCAGTTTTTCTTTGATGGAATTTCCTATCACATCGTTTTTATATTCTAAAGAACCATATAATTTCCCGTCTTCAGGGTTAAGTGAAATACATCCCAAGTGTCCGGTGAATCCCTCTACCGAGCCCAGAATATTTCCTTTAAGATCGGTTTTAAGTAAAGATGTGGTAAAAGAAAAATAGGCATAACCTTTTTTTAAATCGAATGCGATACCTTGTACATGAAATCCTTTTCCTGCAGAAACAGTGAGCGTTTTAGGGAGTTCTTGGATATTCGGATGAGATTTTTGTTGGGCAAATAAATAAGTGTGCAATAAAATCATTCCCACTAACATTATTGAATATTGTATTTTCATAAAAAAAGAAATTTGTTGGTTTATAATTATGGTTTTAGGTTTAATTTATGTTCAAAGGAATACCTCTGTAAAAATCTAAGATTTTACATCGGAATAGATAGTCGTATTTTGCTTGGATAAAATCGGATATGGCTTTCATCCATATCGTTCTTGCTTCATTGTATTCGGTAGAATTTGCTTTTCCTACGATATATTTTTCTTTAATCAAGTTGAACGAAAGTTGGGCTGCTTGATTGGCAGTCCGGCTGCTGGCATATTGTGTAGACGCATTGATTGCATTGTAGTAAGCCTGTTGTATTTCTTTATATAAATTCTTTTTCACTTCCTCCAACTGCAGGTTGAACGAATGCTGTTGAATACGGGCATTGCGTACCCGGTTGCGTGTGGCAAAGCGGTTGAAGATAGGAACACTGAGTGAGAAACCGATATACTGGCTGAAGTTGTCGCGTAATTGTGCACCGAAGTGACCGTTTTCTCTTCCAGAGACATTGTAATAGTTTGTGCTTAATCCTGCGCTGAGGCTTAATTGAGGGTAATAAGCACTTTGAGCGATACGGATGTTTTTTTGTGCACCTTCCAGACGATATTGTGCAGCTTTTACAGTCGGTTTAACTGCAATAGCCTCTGCATAAATGTCGACAGGTGACATCAGAATGTCGGCATTGACAAGCGTGTCAGTTTCGGGTACTGCTATTTCAAATTCGTCCGGATTGGGCAATTCCAGCAATTGGCTCAGGTCGAGTAGGGATAATTTATAATTATTTTCAGCTTGTACAGCCGACAACTCGTCTTGGGCGACACGCGATTTCGCTTCGTATAAATCGGCTTTCGAAATTTTTTTATTTGCAAAAAATGCTTCTTTTTGCGATAATATTTCTTTACTGAGCATTACTTGTTCATGGGCTATTTTAGACAGTTCTTTGTTGAATAGCACTTGTAAATAATTTGATGTAACTTGTATGCTGATGTCTTCTTTTGCTTTGTTCAAATCTTCAACAGCAGCTTTTAAGTTCAGTTTTGCCAAAGCGATATTGTTTGTTAGTTGCATGCCGGTAAATAGAGGAACAGAAGTGCTGAGGTTAAGGCCTGTGTTTTGGGTGTTCAGGCTTTTATATGTATTGTCGGCTTGTATGCTTCGTCCAAAGTTGAAAGAGTGTGAAACACCTCCGTTAAGATTGGGCAGACGATTCCATTTGGCAGTACTGACTTCTATTTCATTTTGCTGTTGTATATCTTCCTGTTGTTTAATCGACAAGTTATGTTCGATTGCATAGTCGATACACCGTTTTAAATCCCATATTTCTTGAGCCTGTATCGATAACCCTGTAGTAAAAAGAAGAGAAATAACGTATATGCGTTTCATGGCTAAATAACTTTTATAGATTCTTTTTTAGTCCCCGAACTTGTTCATTTAGAGTAAGTCCTTGTTTGATCTCGATATTTATGCCATCGCTGACGCCGGTTTTGACATATCTGCGTTCAAATTGTTGTGTGGGAATACTGTCGGTCAGTATATAAACAAACGTAGAATCTTCTTTAAACTCTAATGCGCTTTCAGGGATGCTTAGCACTTGTTGTGCCATTTGTAAATTGATAATGGCGTTGGCGCTATATCCAGATCGGACAGTTATGCTGTCGGGAATGTCAATTGCTGCTTTTATTTCAAACTGGTTGGCTCCGTTTACTCCAATGCTTTTGGGAGAGATGTATTCTAAAACTGCGTTGAATCTCATATCTTGAATAGCCCCCAATGTAATGGTTAAAGGGATGCCTTCTTTTATTTTCCCAACCTCGGTTTCGTCGATATTTCCCCGAAATATTAGATCGTTCATGTCTGCTACTGTTGCAATGGTCGTTCCATCGTTGAATGTATTACTCATAATAACCGAATTCCCGACTTTGATAGGGATGTCGAGAATAAGTCCGTTGATGGTCGACCGAATTAATGTACTGCTGAAAGAAGCACTGTTTTTAGTGATTCCTTCTTTTACAATTTCCAGATTGTCTTGTGCTGTTTGCAGTTCTTCACGGGCTTGCTTTGTAGAAAGCAAAACTTTTTCATATTCTTCACTGCTTATCAATTCTCTTTCATAGAGCTTTTCCATACGTTCAAGGTCGGTCGTAGCCTGCGATTCATTGATCTTTGCCAATCGAACTCTGCTTTCTGCCGAATTGAGTTGCCCTAATTCGGGTATGACCTTCACTTTGGCTATTATTTCTCCTTTTGAAATTGTTTCTCCTGCTTCTTTGCATACATCTGAAATGATGCCGGAAATTTGAGGCTTAATAGCAACCTCGTCTCTTGGTTCTATTTTCCCGGTAACGACTGTTGTTTGAATTAAATCCATTATCTGGGGAGTTAGTAATTCGTACGTGGTTTTTTGTGGCTGCGATTTCTGGTAAAGAAATACAAATGTGCCAAGGAAAATTATTCCTGCAAGGATAAGAATGAAAATTTTAATGAACTGTTTCATATAAATTGCTGTTTTAATGTTGACATTAGGGGAGTAGAAATGTTTTTATTCATCGCGTATTGCATCTATAGGTTTAATGGTCATTGCACGGTAAGCGGGGGCTAATCCGGCAAGGGAGCCTAATATAAGTAAGAGAATGCATGCACCTATTGCTTCACCAAAGCTGATTTGAAAGTAAGATGTATTTGTTGTGACTTCAAAAATGTTTAGCGAGAATATGGCAAATAGGATGCCTATAAATCCGGCGATGATGGTTAATACCATACTTTCTGCAAGTATTTGTTGTAGAATATCTCGGGGACGTGCTCCGATAGCGCGGCGTATGCCAATCTCTGTGGTACGTTCTTTAACTGTAACCATCATGATGTTGCTGACTCCGATAACTCCAGCAAGTAGCGTACCTAAACCAACTAACCATCCCAATATTTTAACACCTAAAAATAAATTGTCGACCATGCTGAACATTGCTTCTGTATTTACATGTATAATTGCTTGTTGATCGTCTGGATGAATCATGTGGGCTTGTTTAATAGTCGACTCAACTTTTTCTTCAATTTGATTGATTTTATGTCCTTTTTTAACGGTATAGCAGAGTAAATGTATAGTGTTTCCTAAATTGTAGTTTTGTTGCATTGTTGTAAATGGTATTGTTACAGATGTTTCTGCTGCTCCGTTAATACTTATATTCCCGGTTGCAGAATTGACTCCTATCACTTGATAATAAATACCATTTATTTGAATAAATTTACCGCATGGGTTTTCTTTATTAGGGAAAAGCGAATCATAAATGCGTTCTCCAATGATGCATACTTTTCTTTTCTTTAAAATATCGATGTCATTTAAATATCTTCCGATAGAAATTTGAGGTTCTTCTATGTGGCTATATTCCGGATAGTTTCCTTTTAGTGAACCGGATATGCTGTTTTCGTTATAAACAATCGTTCCCCATAGGCTGATAGATGGTGTCACAATGTCTGTTTCCGGAACTTGTTTGCGTATGCGAATCACATCATGATCGTTCATACTCCATGTTCTACCTTGTTGGAAACCTTTGTAGGGTTTACTTGTAACATTGGTAGCTATAAAGCCGGAATTTGTTGCAAACCCTTCAAAATTGCGTGATAGTTCTTTTTGCAAACCTTGTGCTCCTCCCATAAGCATGATTAACATAAAGATACCCCAAAAAACACCGAATGCTGTGAGTAAACTTCGTGCTTTATTGCGTGTGATGGTGAAGAAGATTTCTTCCCATGTATCTAAGTCGAATAGTTTCATAATTAGTTGGCTCTTAGTGCTTCAATGGGTTTAATTTTTATAGCTTTCAAAGCTGGGAATAATCCTGCCAGCGTTCCGGCTATGATAAGTGTTAATGTCGCTTGTATGGCGATGCTTATATCAACTGTAGGATTCTCGAAGACAGTCATACTGGTGATACCTATATCTACAGTTTGTTTACCCATAAGTTGATTTATATATTCGGTTACACCTATGCCGGCTACCATGCCGATATAACCGAAAAAACTTGTAATAGTTATACTTTCGGATATGATGAGCCATAGGATAGAAGATGGTTTAGCTCCTAACGCCTTACGAATTCCAAATTCATGGGTACGCTCGCGTACTGTTATTAGCATAATATTGCTTACTCCTACGATGCCACTGAGTAAAGTAAATATGCCTATGACCCAAATGGCAATTCTTAATATTTGTTTGGCAGATTGCTGTTGTAAATATTGTGTAAACCGGTTCCATATCCAAATAGCACTGCCGTCGTCCGAGGCAAATTGTTTTAATTCGCCGAGAGCAGCTTTATAATCATGTTGAAATTGTTCGTTTTTTGCTTCATTAGTAAGTCCTTTTGTTGTGAATATAATATTGTCGATAGTATCGCCTTTCTGATAGATTAATTGTAATGTCGTAAAAGGAATAAATGCGGGTGGGGTAAACATATTCAAATCAGTATAAATTCCTATAACTTTATAGGCAACTCCTTGTGAGTTGATATATTGTCCAATAGGATTTTTCCCGTTAAAGAAAATATTTGCAGTTTTTTCGTGCAATACAATTGTTTTACGTTTTTCCTCCATATCTCGCTGGTTAATGAAGCGTCCTTTCTTCATTTGTATATTTTCCAATTCTGTGTAGTTTGGAAAAACACCTTGTAATTCGATAGATTGTATTTCTTTTTTGAATGACAAAGTGCTTGTATGGCTAATGTTTGCACCTGTTGAGATGACATTCTCATGGAATGTTTGTTGGGTAAACAGACGGTCTTGTTCTTTTAATGTGATTTTTCTGCCTTGTTGCCAACCGTGGAAAGGGATACTTGTAAATCCGGGGAAAATTTTTATGGAATTCATTTTTATGTTCTGATTTTGTCCTTCGAAAGCGTGAAGCAGTCCGTTGCCGGCTCCCAATAAAACAATCAGCATGAAAATTCCCCATGTGACGGCAAAACCAGTAAGGATAGTGCGCAGTTTATTGCGTATAATAGTGGCATATATTTCTTGAAACAAGTCTAACATGTTTTGTAGTTATTTTATATATCCGTCTTTTTCGAAGTGATATGCGGTATGGTTGAAATTATTTTCGATGTATTCTATAATACCATCTTTGATGTGGATAATTTTATTCGTTTGATTAGCGATACCGCTTTCGTGTGTGACAACTATAATTGTCAGTTGTTCATTGTCGTGCAGTTCTTTTAAAATTTGCATGACTTCTATGGATGTTTTACTGTCTAATGCACCGGTAGGTTCATCGGCTAAGATCATTTGTGGTTTTGTAATGAGGGCGCGTGCTATCGCAACTCTTTGTTTTTGTCCTCCGGATAATTCGTTGGGCATGTGATGTGCCCATTCTTTAAGTCCTAATTTATCAAGATATTCTAATGCAAGGGCATTCCTTTTCTTTCTGTTCATGCCTTGATAGAAAAGAGGTAAGGCTACATTTTCCATTGCATTTTTGAAGGGGATGAGGTTGAATGATTGAAAAATGAATCCAATCATCCGGTTGCGGTAATAGGCTGCTTTCGTTTCGCTTAAGTTTTTTATTAATACATTATTTAAAAGGTATTCTCCGGAGTCATAACTGTCGAGGATGCCTAAAATATTTAGTAGTGTCGATTTCCCAGATCCAGAAGCACCCATAATAGATACGAATTCTCCTTTTTGAATAGTCAGGTTAATACCTTTCAGAACGTGAAGAGGTGTACCGTTGTTATAGGTTTTATGAATATTGTTTAATTGAATCATTTTTTTTGATGTCTTTGGAATATTTGTGCAGCAAATATATGTTTTTACTATATACCTTGTATCACATAGTAGCCTGTTTATATATATTTAACGGAAGAAGAAGTCTTCATGTAAGATTTGTATTCTCATGGAAAAGAAAAAGACAAGGAAAAATTAGAAAAACATGTAAGATGTTTTAAATAAATGAGAAAAAATTTGTTCTGTTTTTGTCTATTATATACTTTTGTTGCATATAACTAACCTTTAAAAAATTTAATATCATGGCAAGTAATATTGAGAAGCCCTATGTAGTGGGTATGGATATTGGCGGAACAAATACCGTATTTGGAATTGTTGACTCTCGTGGAAACGTGTTGGCTTCCGATTCTGTAAAGACCCAAGAATATACAGAAATAGATGATTATGTGGAAGCTGTATGTAAAAAACTTCTTCCATTAGTTCAGAAATTTGGTGGGGTGGAAAACATAAAAGGAATGGGAGTTGGTGCTCCTAACGGGAATTATTATAACGGAACAATAGAGTATGCTCCTAATCTGCCGTGGAAAGGAATTATTCCGCTGGCTGCAAAGTTTGAAGAATCATTAGGCATTCCTACAGCATTGACAAACGATGCAAATGCAGCAGCTATCGGGGAAATGACTTATGGAGCCGCTCGAGGACTGAGAGATTTCATTATGATTACATTGGGAACCGGTGTTGGTAGTGGAATTGTTATCAACGGTCAGTTGGTTTATGGCCACGATGGTTTTGCCGGTGAGTTAGGTCATGTGATTGCAGAACGCGACGGGCGAGTATGTGGTTGTGGTCGTAAAGGATGTTTGGAAGCCTATTGCTCGGCAACTGGTGTGGCAAGGACGGCACGTGAGTTCTTAGTGGCTCGTTCGGAACCCAGCTTATTGAGAAACATCCCTGCGGAGAGTATTCAGTCGAAAGATGTATACGATGCAGCAGTAAAAGGAGACAAATTGGCAAAAGATATCTTCGATTATACAGGAATGATTTTAGGAAGAGCATTTGCCGATTTCATTGCATTCTCGAGTCCGGAGGCAATTATTTTGTTTGGCGGTTTGGCAAAATCGGGCGATTATATTATGGAGCCTATTAAGAAAGCTTTAGATGAAAATGTTTTGCCTATCTTTAAAGGAAAGACAAAATTATTGATGTCTCAATTGAAGGATGCCGATGCTGCAGTGTTGGGAGCATCTGCATTAGGATGGGAAGCAAAAGCATTGGATTAATAGAGTATAAAGGTAAAGAATTCGGATAGGTTGCATACATTTTGTACGCAACCTATTTTTTATATAAATGCCATGGTGTTTTAAGGAATATCTCAAGTTGTTTTTATTTAATGTCTTGATGTTTTTTTGTAAATGTGCTGTTGTTTTTAACTCTATTTTTAAATTGCAGTTTGTAAATGACCGGATTATAAAATAATTTTGTATCTTTGTCAAAATTTATAATAGTAAAGAGTTATGAGTTATAATTTGTTGAAAGGAAAAAGAGGAATAATTTTTGGTGCCTTAAACGAGCAGTCTATAGCATGGAAGGTTGCAGAAAAGGCAGTAGCTGAAGGTGCGACTATAACACTGTCTAATACACCGGTTGCGGTGCGGATGGGAGAAGTTTCGGCTTTGGCTGAGAAATTAAATTGTGAAGTTATTCCTGCAGATGCAACAAGTGTAGACGATTTGCAGAATGTCTTTGTTCGTTCAATGGATGTTTTGGGAGGAAAGATCGATTTTGTTTTGCATTCAATAGGCATGTCTCCCAATGTTCGTAAGAAACGTACATACGATGATTTGGACTATGATATGCTTGCTAAAACATTAGACATATCGGCTGTTTCATTTCATAAGATGATACAATGCGCAAAGAAGCTGGATGCAATCAATGATTATGGCTCTATTTTGGCATTGAGCTATGTTGCGGCACAACGCACATTTTATGGCTATAACGATATGGCAGATGCAAAAGCATTGCTCGAGTCTATAGCCCGCAGCTTTGGATATATTTACGGTCGCGAACATCATGTACGTATCAATACTATTTCACAATCGCCTACTATGACAACAGCCGGTTCTGGTGTGAAAGGGATGGATAAATTGTTCGATTTCTCTAATAGAATGTCTCCATTGGGAAATGCATCTGCCGATGAATGTGCAGACTATTGTATAGTGATGTTTTCCGATTTGACTCGTAAGGTTACTATGCAGAATTTGTATCACGATGGTGGATTTTCGAGCGTCGGTATGAGTCTGCGTGCAATGGCTACCTATGAAAAAGGACTTGATGAATATAAAGACGAAAACGGTAAAATAATTTACGGATAAGAAAACTGAAAAATAGATGCGAAAACTTGTAGCAATATTGTTGAGTGTGTGCTTCTTTGTATCCTGTCATTCAGACAGGATGCAAAGAACAGATACTTCTGGCGATGGGATACATGTTTTTCGTTACGACCGTTTGCAGTACGAGGCTATAACCTTAAATTCATTTTCTGCCTTGCAGAAAATGAGTCTGGACTTTCCGCAGGCTACAAAAATTTTAATAGAGGATGTGCTTGTTTTAGGAAATGTAAGCGATCCTGATATTAATGAACGTATGTGTGCGTTTTATTCAGATTCGGTTTTGTTGAAATTGATGGACGATGTTGTTTTGAAATTTAGTGATCTTTCGTTTATCGAAGAGGGATTGACAAAGGGTTTCCATCAGCTGAAGAAGGAAGTTCCTTCTATATCTATTCCTCAAATCTATACTCAGATATCGGCTTTAAACCAGTCGGTTGTAGTTGGCGACAGTCTGTTGGGTATTAGCTTAGATAAATATATGGGAGAAGACTATCCTTTATACCGGCAATATTATTACACATATCAATGTCGTACTATGAATCCGGATAGAATCCTTCCGGACTGTTTCTCTTTTTATTTACTTAGTTTGTATCCTTTTGAATGGCATCCGGAACGTCGTACATTGTTAGACTTGATACTTCATAGTGGGAAAATTAATTGGGTAGTACGTCATATATTAGATATGAAATCGAACGAAGCAATGTTGGGATATACAGAAGCGGAAATCGATTGGTGTAAAAAAAACGGGAACGACTTATGGGAATGGATGTGTAGTAAACGTCATTTGAGTAGTACAGACCCGATGTTAATCCGTGCTTATACGCATCCCGATCCGAGTGTTATATTTCAAGGGGAAAAAATCCCTCCTTTAATTGGTATATGGGTGGGTATGAAATTAGTGGAACAATACATGAATTCTCATCCGAATGTTACGATAGCCGAATTGCTTGAGTGTAATAATTTTGGTCAAATCGAATTTGAGTAAATAGTAATGGAGATTGCATTGTATTTATTGCCTGTTACGCTTGGTGATACATCCATAGAAAAAGTTATCCCTGCTTATAATAGAGAAATTATATCATCGATTCGGCATTTTATTGTAGAGGACGTACGTTCTGCGCGGCGTTTCTTGAAAAAAGTTGATAAGGATATAGAAATAGAAGAATTATCTTTTTATCCTTTAAATAAACACACCTCTCCAGAAGAGGTTGCAGACTATCTGCAACCTTTGTTACAAGGACATGCTATGGGGGTTATTTCAGAAGCAGGATGTCCTGCTATAGCCGATCCCGGTGCAGATGTCGTAGCGATTGCCCAACGGAAGAATCTGAAAGTTATTCCTTTGGTAGGTCCTTCTTCTATTATTCTTTCAGTAATGGGGTCGGGATTTAATGGCCAAAGTTTTGCTTTTCATGGGTATTTGCCAATAGAACAAGCGGAACGCACTAAGCGTATAAAAGAGTTGGAACAGCGTGTCTATGCTGAATGTCAGACCCAATTGTTCATAGAGACTCCTTACCGGAATCAAAGAATGTTAGAAGATATATTGAAAATATGTAAACCTCAGACGAAATTGTGTATTGCCGCTAATATTACTTGCGAAGAAGAGTTTATAAAAACTAAATCGATTGCTGAATGGAGAAAACATTTACCCGATTTGTCGAAAAAACCTTGTATCTTTTTAATTTATAAGTAACTTCGCTTATTCTTTGTAGGTTATATGTTTTTCCGCATGATATGAAGAGCGGATTAATGGACCACTTTCAACGCAGCGGAATCCTTTTTTTTCTCCTATGTGTTTGTATAATGCAAATTGCTTCGGATGAATATATTCAAAAACTGGATAGTGTTTGGCTGTAGGTCGTAAATATTGTCCGATTGTTAGAATATGGCATCCGTTTTGAAGTAGGTCATCCATTGTTTGTTCCACTTCTTCAGGAGTTTCTCCTAATCCGACCATGATTCCAGACTTGGTTGTTATACCTTTTTCAGAGATGTATCGAATCACTTTTAAACTTTGTTCATAAGTGGCAACCGATCTGATGGCAGGACTGATGCGTTCGACCGTTTCAAGATTGTGGGATATGATGTCTGGTTGAGCTTGGATAATCATGGAAATTAATTCTTCTCTCCCTTGAAAATCGGGGATAAGCGTTTCAATTGTAGTGTTTGGGTTCTGTCTTTTTATTGCTAAAATTGTTTTTTTCCAATGTTCAGCTCCTAAATCGGAAAGGTCATCCCGGTCGACAGAAGTTATGACAGCATGTTTCAGCTTCATAAGCCGAATGGAAGTTGCTACATTTTCCGGTTCTTTTAGGTCGAGTGGGAGAGGTTTCCCGCTTTGTGTATTGCAGAATTTACACGACCGGGTACAGATTGTCCCACCGATCATGAAAGTTGCTGTCCCGTTTCCCCAGCATTCGCCCAGATTGGGACAACGACCACTGCCACATATTGTATGTAAATGATAAGTATCTACAATATGTTTGACGTTTGTATAACGTTGGTTTGTCCCAATCTGGACTTTTAACCATTCTGGTTTTTTTATTGATGGCATGGAGGATATTTATAAATTCTCAATGAAAAAGTTCGTAATCCGATTCAGTAAATGGTTGCGTGTATTTCCTCCGGAAATACCATGGTTGCGATTAGTATATATTTGCATGTCAAATTGGATTCCTGCTTGAACTAATGCTTCACTATATTCTGCACAGTTTTGGAAATGGACGTTATCATCGGCTGTTCCGTGGATGAGCAGTAATTTTCCATGTAATTTTGGAGCACGTGCAATGGCAGAACTTGCATTATATCCGTCTCCATTTTCTTTTGGCGTACGCATGAAACGTTCTGTATATACACTATCGTAGAAACGCCAGTCGCTGGGTGCGGCTATTGCTATACCGGCTTTGAATATTGGCGTGCCTTCGCTCATTGACATGAGTGTATTGTATCCCCCATAGCTCCATCCCCATATCCCGATACGTTCTCCATTGATGTATGGTAATGTTTGCAGATATTTGGCTGTTTCTACTTGGTCGTGCGATTCTTTGACACCAATATAACGATAAGTGCACTTTTCAAACTCGCTACCTCGTCCTCCGGTTCCACGTCCGTCAACACACACTGTTATATATCCTTTGTCGCACATGTAAGACTCAAAAATACCACCATCGCCAAAACTGCCTATATTCCAAGCATCGAGGACCTGTTGTGAACCGGGACCACTGTATTGGTGTAAAATGACAGGATATTTTTTGTTGGGATTAAAATTAGCTGGTTTCATCATCCATCCGTTTAGTTCTACTCCTTCTGTTGTGCGGAAAGTGAAAAACTCTTTCTGCGGCATGTTCAGTAAGGCGATTTTAGATTTAAATTCGGCATTGTCTACCAATGTTTTAAGCTCTTTGCCTTTATTGTTGTTTATGGTGATAAGTGTTGGTGTATTCAGATTTGAGAATGTATTGATATAATATTGCATATTGCTGCTGAAGATAGCCGAATTGGTACCCGTCCGGGTCGACAATTTGGTCTTTTTCCCTTTTGCATCAATTTTGTAAACAGCACATTGTAGAGGACTTTCCTCATTGCTTGTAAAGTAAAACACATTGTTTGTTCTATCCCATCCTAAGAAATCTTTTACTTCGAATGTTCCTTGGGTAATTTGTTTTACTAAATTTCCTCCTATTGTATACAGATACAGATGATTGTATCCATCGCGTTCACTCATTAAGATAATATTTTCGGGGTAAAAGCGGACAGCGGCGTATGTAGGTTCCTTGATGTATTGTTCTGCTTCATCGCGGATTGCTACTTTGCAAACAGTACTTTTAGGGTTCGCCATGTAAAGGTCGAACTGGTTTTGGTGGCGGTTTAGTGTCATGATAGCCAGCTTCTCCGGGTCGGAAGTAAATTTGATGCGTGGAATATAACTGTCCGTTTCTATGGGCAAGTCCATTTTGCGTGTTACATGACTTTTGATGTCGTAAGTATGTACACTCACATTAGAATTTTTTTCTCCGGCTTTGGGGTATTTATATATATAAGCACCGGGATAAGTGGCATATTGTGTTCTTTCGGGTGCCATGCCTTTGTACCATGGGAAACTAAACATTGGTACTTCACTTTCATCGAAACGGATATAGGCTATCATTTTACTGTCGGCACTGAAATCGAATGCACGATTGAAACCAAACTCTTCTTCATAAACCCAATCGGGGATACCATTCAGTACTTTATTATATTCTCCGTCGGTTGTAACTTGCGACTCGCTATTCCCAAAGAGGAGTTTTACAAGGAAAATGTTGTTGTTGCGCACAAAAGCAATTTGTGTGGCATCCGGGGAGAATAAAGGAACTTGTTGCGGTCCGTTGTTCGATAATGGTTCCATTCGGTTGTTCCTGATATTATAAATATAGTAAACAGCCGTGAACGAACGTCGGTAAATAGGTTTTGTTTCTGTTTGAATCAGAATAAGTTTCTCATCTGGTGAGATAATGTAGTCATCGAATGTTTTTACTGGGCAATCTCTTGCTGTCGATGTGTCGAAAAGTGTGCCAACTTCTTCTCCTGTTTTAAACGAATATTTTACAATGCGTTTTCTGTCGGAACTGATTTGTGTGTAATGTTCTCCATCCAGCATTGGTTTGATACCGTAGATGTTTTGTGGCCGGTACGTTCCGTTGGCTACATCTTGTAGCGTTACACTTTGTTGCGTAAAAGCACATGTGAAAATAAAAAGCAGGCAGCTTAATGCAATTAATTTTTTCATTGTTGTGATGTTTCTAAGTAAAGTATGACAAAGATAAAAAAATGTGGAGAAAATAAGATGCGATAGCAAAAAAATGTCGCCACGTTTTTTTAAAGACATGACGACATTTTATAAAAACCTACTGATCTATTTTTATTGATTGTATCTTTCTTTTCTGTTAAAATCCTGCCAGTTCAAGAACTTTATCAACAGCAGAAGACAAACCGTCTGTGTCTTTTCCTCCGGCTGTTGCGAAGTGAGGTTGTCCACCACCTCCACCTTGGATTAATTTGGCGGCTTCGCGTACTAATTTCCCGGCATTTAGTCCGGCTTTTACTTGGTCATCACTTAACATGACCGTAAGCATCGGTTTTCCTTCTCTTTCACTTCCTATTACAACAAATAAGTTTTCAGGGAACTGACCTTTTAGTTGGAAAGCAATGTTTTTTACCGAGTCGGCAGGTATTGGAAGAATCGATTTGATGACTTTTACACCATGTATTTCTTTGGCTCCTTCGATCAGTTTGGCTTTCAGCATAGCCTCTTTTTCTTTTATAAATTCTTCCATCTGTTTCTTTAAGTCGGCATTTTCCTCAACATACTTGGTAATGGCAACTTTTAAGTCGGGAGCATTGTTGAATAACGTTCTTAAATCGGTAAGTGTATCTTGAATTGTATCGAACATATTTTCCACTTTCGCTCCGGTAACAGCTTCAATACGACGGATACCTGCTGCAACAGAACTTTCAGAAATGATTTTCACTATACCTATCTTACCTGTGGCAGAGACATGTGTTCCTCCACAAAATTCGATAGATGAACCAAATTGTACCACTCTGACTTCATCGCCATATTTCTCTCCGAAGAGAGCAATTGCACCCAGTTCCTTGGCTTTTTCAATGGGCATATTACGATATTCAGTCAAAGGGATATTCTCGCGAATCTTAGCATTTACCAAGTGTTCTACTTCACGCAATTGTTCATGTGTTACTTTCTGAAAGTGTGAGAAGTCGAAACGTAATGATTCGGGAGTAACCAACGAGCCTTTTTGCTCTACATGTGTGCCCAGTACCTGACGGAGCGCTTCATCGAGTAGATGAGTGCATGAGTGATTTGCTGCACATGCGGCGCGTTTATCTGTATCGACACATGCCATCATCGGGACATCAAGGCGTTTCGGAAGTTGTTGGGCAATATGGATAGGAAGATTGTTTTCTTTTTTCGTATCGATAATGTCGATCGTTTCAAATTCACTTACCAGTACACCTGTGTCACCAACTTGTCCACCGCTTTCGGCATAAAAAGGTGTTTCACTCAACACGATTTGATAAAGCGTCTGATTTTTTTGTTTGATTTGTCGATAGCGTAAGATGCGTGTCTCGTATTCTGTATAATCGTAACCTACAAAGCGCGTTTCTCCTTCATTTAATACTACCCAATCGCCAGTCTCAATTGCAGCTGCATTTCTGGCGCGTTGTTTTTGTTTTTGCATTTCAGTATTAAATTCTTCTTCATTGACGGTCATTTGATTCTCACGGAGAATCAATTCTGTCAAGTCGAGTGGGAATCCGAACGTATCATAAAGGGTAAAAGCATCCACTCCGCTTACTTCTGTTTTTCCGATAGCCTTGGCATCTTGCATCACTTTATCAAGTAAACGGATACCAGTTTCTAAAGTACGAAGGAATGCCTCTTCTTCTTCTTTGATAACTTTCTCAATTAAAGATTGTTGTGCCTTGAGCTCAGGGTAGGCTTGCCCCATGTTTTCAATCAAAACGGGAACGAGTTTGTACATGAAAGCTTGTTTTTGTCCTAAGAAAGTATAGGCATAGCGGACTGCACGGCGTAAGATGCGTCGGATGACGTATCCGGCTTTTGCATTCGACGGGAGTTGCCCGTCTGTAATAGAAAATGCAATAGTACGTATATGGTCGGCTACTACACGCATGGCTACGTCTACTTTGGGATCTTTACCATAGGTCTTCCCTGTTAAATCGCCGATGGTTTTGATGATAGGTTGAAATACATCAGTGTCATAGTTCGATTTTTTTCCTTGCAACACCATACATAGGCGCTCAAATCCCATTCCTGTATCTATTACTTTGGCTGGTAGCGGTTCAAGCGATTTGTCTGCTTTCCGGTTGTATTGCATGAACACTAAATTCCAGATTTCTATAACCAATGGATTGTCTTTATTTACCAGTTCCCGACCGGGGATTTTGGCTTTTTCTTCTTCTGAACGGAGGTCGATGTGAATTTCCGAGCATGGACCACAAGGACCGGTATCGCCCATTTCCCAGAAATTATCGTGTTTGTTTCCGTTGATGATATGATCTTTGGGTAAATATTGTTCCCAGTATCCGGCTGCTTCATCGTCTCGCTCTAATCCTTCTTCTGGACTTCCTTCAAAGACTGTGGCATAAAGGATAGATGGGTCGATTTTTAGCACATTTACTAAATATTCCCAAGCCCAACCAATTACTTCTTTTTTGAAATAGTCGCCAAATGACCAGTTTCCTAACATTTCAAACATTGTGTGATGATAAGTATCGTGACCAACTTCCTCAAGGTCATTATGCTTCCCACTTACACGTAAACATTTTTGAGAGTCGGTTACACGTTTGTGTTTAGCCGGATGATTTCCTAAAATGATGTCTTTAAACTGGTTCATGCCGGCATTGGTAAACATCAGTGTGGGGTCGTCTTTAATGACCATTGGTGCGGAAGGCACAATCTGATGTCCTTTTGACTCAAAGAATTTTACGAATGAGTCGCGAATTTCATTTGCTGTCAACATACTGATTCGTATTATTATCTGTAGTTAATATTCTGAAAATAGATTTGCAAAGATAATCTGTTTTATTATTTTTGTCCTCATCTTTTGGATAAAACTTGCTGGCTTGTTTATTAATTTTCGATAAAAAATGATTTAAATGCGTAAGGTCTATTATATATACAATCCGAAAACCCATACTTATGATCGAATTTATCCGACAATCCGGCAAAGGGCGATGAGTTATTTGCGTCGGTTGTTTGTTGGTATGGGATTGGGAGCCGGCTTTTTTATTATACTTTTAATTGTCTTTGGCTCTCCGTCAGAAAAAAATCTTCGGGTTGAAAACTCTCGATTGTTGGCTCAATATAATATTTTATCGACAAGGCTCGATGAAGCATTAGGCGTGATGCAACAGCTTCAACAACGTGATGATAATCTTTATCGCTTTATAATGCAAGCCGATCCGGTACCGAATGCTCTTCGGACTGCCAGTTATGCCCGGACAAATCGGTATGAGGAATTAAAAAATATGGCAAATGCAAATTTGGTAATTAATACGACGCAGAAGATGGATTTACTGGCGAGGCAGATGTATATCCAGTCTAAATCGTACGATGAAGTGGTGGACTTGTGTAAGAAGCATGATGAAATGATTGCTTGTATCCCTGCCATTCAGCCTGTTGCAAATAAGGATTTGAAGCAAACGGCTTCGGGATATGGTACACGTATCGACCCGATATATAAGACTGTGAAGTTTCATGCCGGAATGGATTTCTCTGCCAATGTGGGGACTTCTGTATATGCAACCGGTAATGGAACTGTGCAAAAGGCTGGATGGGACGGTTTATATGGAAATTCTATTATGATAGATCATGGATTCGGCTATGTGACACGATATGCTCATTTAAGTAAAATTTTAGTAAAGACCGGACAGAAAGTTGTGAGGGGTGAAGTAATCGGTGAAGTAGGGAGTACAGGAAAAAGTACAGGACCGCACTTGCATTATGAGGTTCATTTGAAGGGACAAATCATGAATCCTGTAAATTACTATTTTATGGACTTGGATGCTGACGATTATGACAAAATGCTGCAGATTGCAGCCAATCATGGGAAGGTTTTTGATTAATGTATAAAAGCAATAAGGAATGGCACTGAAGCAAGATAAAGAACTGAAGTTGTATTATTCTAT
The DNA here is from genome assembly GCA_019116145.1 of Candidatus Phocaeicola gallistercoris. Taxonomy (GTDB): domain Bacteria; phylum Bacteroidota; class Bacteroidia; order Bacteroidales; family Bacteroidaceae; genus Phocaeicola; species Phocaeicola gallistercoris. The sequence continues at coordinate 13,583 of DXCG01000163.1, read as the reverse complement.
ACGTGAGGTGGCAGAAATGTTTGGTGTAAACGAGTCTTTATTACGGTATTGGGAGACTCAGTTCCCGATGATTATTCCAAAGAAGACAAGTGGAAAAGTTCGTCAATATACGAAAGAAGACATAGATAACGTGCGGCTGGTTTATTTTTTAGTGAAAGAAAAGAAAATGACTTTGGCAGGAGCAAAATTGCAGTTGAAGCAAAATAAAGAAAGTGTACGTAATACGGTTGAGATATTAGAGCACTTGAATTCTATTAAAGAAGAGTTGATAAAGATGCGTAAAGAGTTGGATTATTTGACATAAAACAAGTGAGATAAACAAATGCCTCACATTTTGTAATGTGAGGCATTTGTTGGGGTTTCCCTGTTTTTCAGATGGAAAGTTCGTCTAAAACCTGAATCAGTGACTTGTCTAAAGGTTTGTCTTTCTTTATTGCTTCCTTAAATGGGATATATACAATTTTATCGTTACGGATACCAATCATCACATTCCTTTGGTCTTCCTTAATGGCTTCGATAGCCCCGACTCCTAACCGGCTGGCTAAGATACGGTCGTATGCGCTTGGAGAACCGCCGCGTTGCAAGTGCCCTAAAATGGTAACACGTACATCGTACTGTGGATATTCGTTTTTAACACGTTCGGCATAATACATAGCACCTCCGTCTTTCGGTGATTCCGAAACGATGACAATGCTACTGTTTTTAGTCTTGCGGAAACCACGTCCGATAAATTTTTCCAATTGGTCTACATCCGTTTGGTCTTCTGGAATGATTGCAGCTTCTGCACCTGATGCGATGGCACTGTTTTGTGCTAAGAATCCGGCGTCTCTACCCATGACTTCTACAAAAAATATCCGATCGTGCGATGTGGCTGTATCGCGGATTTTGTCTACACATTCTACAATTGTATTTAGTGCCGTATCATATCCTATGGTAGAGTCGGTTCCATATAAGTCATTATCGATTGTACCCGGTAAGCCAATACATGGTATGTTATATTCATCGGCAAATATTTGTGCGCCGGTTAGCGAGCCATTTCCTCCTATTACTATCAATGCATCAATGCCTGCTGCTACCATATTGTCGTATGCGATTTTACGTCCTTCGGGTGTCATGAAGTCTTTGGACCGTGCAGTCTTTAGAATAGTACCTCCACGCTGAATAATACTGCTCACGTCTTGTGTCGTAAGCGTTTTTATTTCGTTGCGGATAAGTCCTTCGTATCCTCTATAAATACCTTTTACTGTGAAATTATTGTAGATGGCACTACGGGTTACGGCTCTGATTGCTGCATTCATTCCGGATGCGTCGCCTCCTGATGTCAGAATACCGATACATTTGATTTGTTTCATAATTGTTTTAGTTTAGAGTCTTTTTATGTTAGAAATTGTCTATCAAAAGTAGAGATTTTCTTGTAGAACAGCAATGAAAAATTTCATTTATTTGTGCAAACAGCCGGATTTAACAAAAGAAAAGGAAAAACCATTTCAAAAAGGTTAAGAAAAATCTTTTTGAAATGGTTTTTTGTCTGTTCGATTTAGATAATTTGTTATCTTGTTTTTGAAAAAGATCAAGTGGAAAAATAAAAATTACGTGGGATTTTCATCCGATTTCGATGTTGTTTCTGTTTCTTTTTCGGTAAAATCGGTTTCTCCGTTCGATACCAATAAATTGTACCATTGAATAAGTTTTTTGATGTCGCTTATGTGAACGCGGTCTTCATCGTAATTGGGTAATATTTCTTCTATGAAATGGCGAAGTTCATCGGGTGAAGCCTTTTTGTAATTTAAAGGGACTACTTGTCCGTTTTCTTTTTGCTTAATTGTTTCCAATACGTTTGCTAAAGAAACTTCTCCTTCGTTGGTATACATGGCGATGTCTCCCAGTGAAATAACCTTGTCACTTGCATATACAGGTGTTCTTTTTTTTTCAACAAGGCTTTCAACTATAAGCATGTTTTTAGCTTGTGAAATTAATTTATAAAGTCCCGGTTTGCCCGAAACGGCTAAGATCGTTTTCAACATATACAAATACTCTTTTTTGATTAATAATGGGCGCAAAAATACAATTCACATGCGAATTTTACAAACTTATTCTGCATGTTTTCTTTTTATGAGAGATAATATGTTGCTCATTTGGGAGTAAAGATCGTGTTTCTCATCGTTGATGATAATGAAGTTTGCCCGTTTGTTTCTTTCTTCTTCAGTCATTTGTGCTTGAATGCGTCGGCGCACTTGTACTTCTGTAGTTTGATCGCGTTGTATTGTGCGTTGTATGCGGAGGTTTATCGGTGCGGAAACCGTTATGGTATAGTCGACTGCATTGTCAAATCCGGACTCGAATAGTATTGCAGACTCTAATGCAATTATTTTCTTGCCTTTCTGAGATAAATTGGAAGCCCATTGTAAAAAATCCGATTTAACTCGTGGATGCACAATTGCATTTATGCGTCGGGTATGGTCTTCATTGGAAAAAATATATTCACTCAGCAATGTTTTGTTTAATGTATCGTTTTGATAAACAGAAGTTCCCAGTAAGTTTATAAGGCTTTTTCGTATGATTCCGTCTGTAATCATGAGGCGTTTTGCCTCTTGGTCTGTGTCATATACCGGAATGTCCTGCTCTTTTAATAAACGAGATAGGTATGATTTCCCGCTACCGATACCTCCTGTTATGCCTAATTTTATCATTGCTTGAGTTTTAGGATGCTGTCATTCCCTTGTTGCTCGATTAAATAATCTACCATAGAAGGGGATATGCGGATATGCGACGCATGTTGGGAAGAGTTTATAATGCTTAAAGGCAACTTATCTTCTTTGTTTTGTAATACGTTTTCATAAGTTACTCCTACGAGGAAATCATTGGCGGTAACTTCTTTAAAATGTTTCAATCCTACTTGGAATATGACATTTACTTTAGAAGGAAATGTGCGGAGAATCTTTCCCGGTGGAAAGTTTAGTCCGTAGATAGGAACTTCTATTTGTTTTTCTGAATACATGTCTGCATACACGATGATATCGCTATGTGAAGGTACAAATTTCACACCTTTAAAGCGTTGAAGTTCAATTCGATGCCTTACAGTGTCGGTTACGTCTTTTAGTGTGAATGGTTGCGTATATGCCTTTGTGAGAGTGTCTAATATCTCGGAAGGAGCATAGGCTGTCACCGAGTCTGGTGTAAAATCGATATGGTCTATGTAATACTGACGGGCTGCTTTAATGTCACCATTTAGAGATACCGGAATTTTTTTTGGTTCTCCATTTGTGTAAATCAAGTCGAGGGTGTCGGGTTGAATGGAGATTAATTTTGTAGAGACATTCAGTTGGGTTACAATACGTTTTTTCAAATCTTGTGTAGAAATATGTAAGTGAGATGCATTGTTCTCAAAGTCATTAAAGTCTAATGAGACTGGAAAAAATGTTTTTCCCAACATATAGTTCAGTAACACAGTGCCTCTGTCTTCTACTCTGACGCGAATGTTTTCCGGGACGTCAGATGTAAGAATCACTTGCTTGGGAACATTCTTTAGTCGTATGGGGATTTTAAATTCTGTTTGAAATAAGCCGTCGAGAGTTTGTAGCATCCAAAAGACAAATGCTATTAGGACAAAAAATAAAAAGATCAGACACTCTTTACACTTGTCGTTAGATAAAAAGTTTCTAATCTTTCTAATTCCTATTTTATAAAACCGTTTTATGTTCTTTGAATTGAACATTCTTTTGTTTTATTTTCGAGGTTGGGTTTGTGGGTCTGGGTAAATAGAATTTCTATCAATCTTGATTTTTACACTTGGAGCTATTTCAACAACAATGGCATTGTCTGTCAGTTCTTTGATCTTTCCATAAATACCTCCCGCTGTGATGATATCTTGTCCTATTTCCAAGTTCTTACGGAATTTGGCAATTTCTTTTTGCTTTTTGTTTTGTGGACGAATCATGAAGAAATACATAATTGCAAAAATTATGACCATCATGATTAAGAAAGAATAGTCTGCTCCACTTTGAGTTTGTAAAAATACAGTTAACGATTTCATGATTTAATGATTTGTAAATGGTTATAATAATGAATTGAGTTTACTTTTTAGTGAGCTTGTTTTCTTTTTTAAGTACATTTACTATGCCATCGAGTGTTCCATTTATAAAACCTCCACTTTTGGGTGTACTATATAACTTCGCGATTTCCACATATTCATTTAGTGATACGCTGATAGGGATGTTAGGGAAACTTAATATTTCTGCCAATGCGATTTGCATGATGATTACATCCATGAGAGCAACTCGGTTAATATCCCAGTTTCTTGTATTTTCACTTATCAGATGGCGATAATAATCGGCATTTAAAATGGTGCGTCTGAATAAACGGCGTGTGAATTCTTTATCCTCTTCATCTTTGAATTCAGGAAGAAGAACTTGCTTTTCTTCATTTTTGGGGTCGAAACGCTTTATGGTTTTTAGTACGAATGTGTCGACAATTTCTTTGTCATCGTTCCAATATAAACTCAAATCTTCCAAAACTTCGTCCAAATGTGAATTGTTGAAAATAATGGTTTTATATAATTTTCTCCACAATTCTCTGTCTTCTTCATAGGAAGAAGTTTCACTTTTCATATACTCTTTGTAAGTATCTGAATTCATGATTTCCTCGCATAAATATTTTATGCATTCAGTTTCGTTTTCCCATGTTTTTTTCTGAGAATTGACAAATTCATTTAATTGTTTGTTTACTTCCAACTGGGCTATGAATCGGTTGTCGACAAACTTAGTGTTGGGAGATAAGTCCTTTTGGTCGGGAGCCAATTTATGTTTGCTAGCTTCCAATCGTTTGTTTGCGTATCGTGTTATCTCAACCATCAATAGCAAGAGATAATTGTATAAATCGTAAGCTTTAGAAATACTGAAAAATAATTCTTTTTCTGCTGTGTCCAGACTTTTTCCTCCGTTCTGATAATATGCATAAATTATCTGAACTATTTTAAGACGAATGAGAACTCTGTTTATCATAAAGTTAAGTAATTTTGAACTGCAAAATTAAAATATTCCTATAAATGAAACAAATCTAAGATGAAAAAAAGTAGTTTTTTGTCAATTATGAATTATTTGTGGGTTTGTTTTTGCTTATATCAAAAAAAGTCCTCAATTTTGAAGCCGTTTTTAGAAGTTTACATTTATGGAAGAAGGTTTGAAGAAGAATGCTGCTGCAGACAATGATAAAGAGATTGTTTTTTCTAAGGCAGTAAAAGCAGGGAAACGCATCTATTATTTGGATGTAAAGAAGAACAGAAAAGGTGAAATGTTTTTGGCTATCACCGAAAGTAAAAAAATTGTATTAGGTGAAGGTGAGGCTTCACAAGTTAGTTTTGAAAAACATAAAATATTTTTATATAAAGAAGACTTCGAGAAATTTTTGGAAGGATTGAAGCAAACGATGCAATTCATCGAACAAGACAATTCTTTTCCTTTATCTGATGGCACAGATCCTGAGAAGAAACCAAATTTGGATGTGGCAGATGAGGCAAACGATTCGTTGAAATCGGACGATATCAAAATAGATATTGATTTTTAAAAGGTAAAATAGGTAGTAGTCAAGACGAGAAGGAAACGAATGGTTGCAACAAGCGGTTGGCAAAAAAGGTCTTGGTCTTTAGGTGGAAACATCTGCAGCTTTTTTTTAAACGTGCAAGACTTTTAAGGGAAACATCTTGGTCTTTTTTCGGTAGGAAAAATAAACTTTCCGGTTTTATCTGTAGGAAAATTGTGCGGAGAAAAGGCAAAAAAGAGGGCTTATGTTTTGTATATTGAAAGAATGTCCTTACTTTTGCAACGCTTTTGAGTCATCGTGTGATGGTGAATTAAGCAGTTTTATAAACTTAATTTAGAGTAACACAAAAAATTGAAACAATGAAATCGATTGAAATTCAAGGTTCTTTAAGAACAGAAACAGGAAAGAAATCAACCAAGGCATTGCGTAAAAACGACAGTGTGCCATGCGTGTTGTATGGGTTGAATACCGATGAAAACGGGAATCAAGTAGCTACTCATTTCAGTGTAACAGTTGAGGAATTGCGTAAGTTGGTATATACACCGCACATTTACGTAGTAGACCTGAATATAGATGGAAAAGTAGTAAATGCTATTATGAAAGATATTCAGTTTCACCCGGTTACAGATGCTATCTTACATGTAGACTTCCTTCAAATCAATGAAGACAAACCTATTGTAATGGAAGTTCCTGTAAAATTGGAAGGTTTGGCAGAAGGTGTTAAAGCCGGTGGTAAATTGAATTTGCAGATTCGTAAATTGAAAGTGAAAGCTTTTTATAATGTGATTCCTGAACGTTTGGTTGTTGATGTTACTTCACTTGGCTTGGGTAAGACTATAAAAGTAGGTGAATTACATTACGAAGGTTTGGAATTGCTGAATGCAAAAGATGCTGTTGTTTGTGCTGTTAAGTTGACTCGTGCGGCTCGTGGTGCACAAGCTTCCGCTTAAGACTTTTTCAGTAAGGAATTTAAATTTAATCCCTTTCAATGAAATATTTGATCGTAGGGCTGGGGAATATCGGAGACGAATACCGTAATACTCGCCACAATATAGGATTTATGGTATTGGACGCTTTAGCTAAAGCGTCCAATCTTGTTTTCAAAGACGGACGCTATGGTGCTACTGCATCGATGTCGGTTAAAGGACGCCAGTTGCTTTTACTGAAGCCTTCAACGTATATGAATTTAAGCGGTAATGCAGTACGTTATTGGATGCAGCATGAAAAAATCCCGTTGGAAAATGTATTGATTATAGTTGATGATCTTTCTTTGCCGTTTGGTGTCATGCGCTTGAAAGGTAAAGGGAGTGATGCAGGGCATAATGGTTTGAAACATATTGCAGCAACATTAGGAACACAAAATTACGCTCGTCTTCGTTTTGGAATTGGTAATGATTTCCCTAAAGGTGGACAAATAGATTATGTATTGGGGTGTTTCGACGAAGATGCAATGAAATTGTTGCCGGAACGTCTGGAAACAGCGGGGAAAATTATTGAGAGTTTTTGCCTTGCAGGACTGAATATTACAATGAATCAATATAATAATAAGTAAGAAAAGATAGATATGGCGGAGGCACGGATTGATAAATGGTTATGGGCAGCTCGTATTTTTAAAACTCGTACAATAGCAGCAGAGGCTTGTAAAAAAGGGCGCGTTAATATCAATGGTGCTCAGGCTAAACCTTCGCGTATGGTGAAAGAAGGTGATGTGATACAAGTGCGGAAGCCTCCTATAACTTATTCTTTTAGGATTTTGCAGGCAATAGAAAAGAGGGTGGGAGCAAAATTGGTGTCTTCTGTCTTGGAAAATGTTACATCGCCTGAACAATATGAACTTTTGGAAATGAGTAAAATCAGCGGATTTGTGAATCGGGCGAAAGGAACAGGACGTCCGACAAAAAAAGACCGGCGTGATTTGGATGAGTTTTTCACACCGATCTTTATGGATGATTTCGATTTTGATACCGATGAAGATGATGGGGATATGTAGCAAATTGTATGGATTTTTTAAGATTAGTTACTTGTACTACAGCTTAATAATAACTTGTTCAAATCTGTTTCTTCTCCTACGACCCACATTACATCATTTTCTTTAAGAGGTTCTTTGGGGTCGGGAGTATGCAATAAATTACTTCCATTAGTTTCTATTCCTACAACTAAACAATGAAACTGAGAGCGAATACCGTTTTCAACGATAGAATGACCTATTAATGACGATTTCTTGTCAATGGCAAATTGCTTCAGTTTCATTTCGTGTTTACTGAAATCGGTGTCTTTGGTTTGCCTTACTTCTTTCATTAATTGTGCAAATGTTGCCAGTTGCTTGTCTGTTCCTATTATCTGGAGTGTATCGTTTGGAAAAATTTGCAGGTCTCCTCCAGGAATATTAATGCGGTAATTCCCCCTGATAACTGATGCGACATGGACATCGTACTTCTTTCCCCATGCTAATTCTTTTAGTGTTTTTCCTGTCCATAAAGAGTCGGCTGGGACTTCAAAGTCGCTAAGGTGTAAATCTCTTTCAAGAAGTTTTCCGGCATAGTCTGGTTGTTTAGTTCTTGTGTCTTCTTCTTGTAATTCTTTTGAGTTCAGGTTTTTCATGAAAGTCCGTTCCAAAACAATCGATTGTTTCTTCAGGAAGCGTGAGAAAATGATTCCGCATACCAACACAATAGCTATGCCTACGATGAGTGCAGCAGAAGCATGGAACAATTCTTCGATGATAAATATGATAAATCCCATTGCTATAACAATACGTAGCAGAATAACAGAGATGAGTGGCGCATGGTTGAATCGGTTGTCTGCCCATAGAGATCGGAATTCGGGTGAATGGTTTTTTTTCATAATTAGGGCTCGTAAAAAAGGAGCTATGACTATAATGGTGATAATAAAGCCGATAATTTTACCCCATAAGTTGCCTGCCAAATCGGTAGCCAATGGCACAACTATTTGTAAGCATAAAATAGTAATAGCTATCGATAAAACGGAATAAATCGATACAATGCGCAATATGTTGATGATAAGTTTCTTCCAGTTATTGGTATGTGCTGTTGTTGATGTTCCCGAAGTATAACGGTCTAACAACCGTTTCCACCGGTCGGGTAGTCGTTTGTTTACTATGTTATAGGTAGGAACGGCTAAACGTATCATATAAGGAGTCATAAAGGTTGTAATGACCGATACGGCAACAACAATGGGATAGAGAAAGTCGCTGGTTACATGAAGGCTGACTCCTAAAGAAGCTATGATGAAAGCAAATTCTCCGATTTGAGTTAAACTGAATCCGCATTGCATGGATATTTTCAACGGTTGTCCGGATAAGAGAACTCCGGCTGTCCCAAAAATTGTCTGTCCTAATAAGACCGATAATACAATAACGATTATGGGAATTTTATATTCCATTATCATATGGGGGTCGACCATCATTCCTACTGAAACGAAGAATATGGCTCCGAAAAGGTCTTTTACGGGAGATACCAATCGGCTGATTTGTTCCGATTGGGTTGTTTCTGCTAAAATAGATCCCATGATAAAGGCACCAAATGCAGGAGAGAATCCTACCAATGCTGCTAAGTATACCATCCCGAAACATAAAGCCAATGATACAATGAGAAGTGTTTCATTGGATAAAAATTTGCTGGAGCGTTTTAGAAACAGAGGTATCAGGTAAATTCCTACTACGAACCATAGGATAAGGAAGAAAGCCAACTTCATAATACTATATATCATTTCGCTTCCTTCAAAATTCGTGCTTACGGCTAAAGTGGAAAGCATTACCATTAGGACAATGGCTAAGATGTCTTCTAATATCAATATACTGAGAACAATTCCTGTGAAACGTTGTTGGCGGATACCCATATCGTCAAATGCTTTATATATGATTGTTGTCGATGACATAGCCAACATACCGCCTAAGTAAATACAATCCATACGTTGCCAATCGAACATCCAGCCTACAAAGATGCCTATCATAATCATACATAAAATGATGGTACATGAGGCAATTACTGCTTGACCACCTACACGCATCAGTTTCTTGAAACTGAAATCCAGTCCCAATGCGAATAAAAGGAAAATAACACCTATATCCGACCAGATGTGAATATTGTCGGTGTCGACAACCGATGGCGTGAATTTAAAATGTGGGCTGCAGAGGAATCCGGCAACAATATATCCTAAGACTAAAGGTTGTTTTAATCGTTTAAATATGAGGGTCATGGTTCCTGCGCAAATTAAGATTAACGCTAAATCACTGATGAGAGGTGCTAATTGTGACATAATTTTATGTTAACTGAAGATTCATTTGCAAAAATAACAATAAAATTGATATATGTTCTTTCTTTTATTTGTTGTTTCGATAAAAGCGATGATATTTTGTAAAAATGTCAAGCCGTTTTGATGTATTTGTCTTCGCTTTTCATAAAGAATGTCATGGGATTTTGGGCTGTTACGGAATGTGTCTCTTGGGTGTTGGGTTGTTGAAGTTGAATGGGGAAAAGATTGATTTACTAAGTTATTTTAGCTAAATTTGTTCCGTTAATTAAATCAGAATTGCATGATAGTTTGCATAGCCGAAAAGCCTAGTGTGGCACGCGATATAGCCGATGTGTTGGGTGCCAGAAATCGAAAAGACGGATATATCGAAGGTAATGGATATCAAGTGACTTGGACGTTTGGGCATTTGTGTGCTTTAAAAGAGCCACACGAATATACGTCCGCATGGAAAGTCTGGACATTGGGCAGTTTACCTATGATTCCCCCTCGGTTTGGCATTAAATTAATCTCCGATTCCGGAATAGAAAAACAATTTCATATTATAGAAAAGCTTATGCAACATGCCGATGAAATTATTAACTGTGGTGATGCCGGGCAGGAGGGGGAATTGATTCAACGTTGGGTAATGCAGAAAGCTGGAGTGCATTGTCCGGTAAAGCGGTTGTGGATTTCTTCTTTGACAGAAGAAGCCATTCGTGAAGGGTTTGAGCAATTGAAAGACCAGTCAGACTTTCAGTCGCTTTATGAAGCCGGTTTGAGTCGTGCGATAGGAGATTGGTTGCTGGGGATGAATGCAACGCGTTTATATACGTTGAAGTATGGGAAGAACCGGCAAATCTTTTCTATCGGGAGAGTACAGACTCCTACGCTTGCTTTGATTGTAAAGCGTCAGCAGGAAATAGAAAATTTTGTTCCGAAACAATTTTGGGAATTGAAAACAATATACCGGGATACGTCGTTTTCTGCCATCGTGAAAAAAAGTGATGAGGAGGTAGTTGAGGAAGAAGAAAATGTTTCTGCCTCTTCTAAATCGAAAGCAGATACGAATATCGGTATTTCTCCTATAACCGATGCTGTCATGGGGCAGACTTTGTTGGAAAGCATTCAAGGGAAGCCGTTTGTCGTTACAGATATCAGTTCGAAAAAAGGAAAAGAAGCTCCTCCTCGTTTGTTTGATTTGACTTCCTTGCAAGTAGAATGTAATAAAAAGTTTGCTTATTCGGCCGATATGACGTTGCAACTTATACAGTCTTTGTATGAAAAGAAGTTTACTACTTATCCTCGCGTAGATACAACATTTTTAAGTGATGATATTTATCCTAAGTGTTCAAAGATATTGGAGGGCTTGAAATCGTATGCTATGTATGTTTCGCCTCTTAGCGGAAAGAATTTGTTGAAGTCGAAGAAGGTTTTCGATAATTCTAAAGTAACCGACCATCATGCAATAATTCCGACCGGTATTGATCCGCAGGGACTCAGTGATGCAGAAAAGCATGTTTTCGATTTGATAGCCCGTCGTTTTATCGCAGTGTTTTATCCTGATTGCAGATTTTCTACCACAACGGTCTTGGGAAAAGTTGATTCAATAAGTTTTAAAACTACAGGGAAGCAGATACTTGATCCGGGATGGCGTGTCCTTTTCAGCAAAGAACGGTTGGATGAATCAAATAAAAATGATGATGAGGAAATGGTGCTGCCTGCTTTTGTTAAAGGCGAAAGTGGCGGGCATGTCCCTGTGTTAAATGAAAAATGGACACAACCTCCGCGTCCTTATACAGAAGCTACCTTGCTTCGTGCAATGGAAACTGCAGGGAAATTGGTTGAAAATGATGAGTTGCGTGATGTAATGAAAGAGAATGGCATCGGACGTCCGTCTACACGTGCTGCTATCATCGAAACATTGTTTAAGCGGCATTATATTCGGAAAGAGCGTAAGAACTTGATTGCTACACCAACGGGTGTGTTTCTTATTCAACTTATTCACGAAGACTTATTGAAATCGGCAGAATTGACTGGCTTGTGGGAAAAAAAATTACGGGAAATAGAACGGAAAAAATACGATGCTGCAACTTTTTTGACTGAATTGAAACAAATGGTTACAGATATAGTAAACAGTGTTTTGAGTGATAATACCAATCGTTGTTTGGACATTTCTTTCGAACAGCTTGTAGCCGAGGTTCCTTCTACAGTGAAGAAAATTTCAAAATCCCGTAAAAAATTAAGCGGTTCTGCTGATAAATTAACAGATTTGTCGGTTGGAAATCCATGTCCTTTATGTGGTAAAGGAATAATTATAAAGGGTAAAACTGCCTATGGTTGCTCCGAATGGCGTAATGGTTGTACTTTTCGGAAGCCTTTTTAACAAGCAATCCGGGAAAACATGTTTTCCCGGATTGCTTGTTTTCAATATATTCTCGGTTATAGATTTTATTTTGCAAAACTTACAGCACGTGTCTCACGGATAACTGTAATCTTAACTTGTCCCGGATAGGTCATTTCATCTTGAATTTTTTTCGCAATTTCGTTGGATAAGTTTTCCGTTTGTTTGTCATCAATCTTATCGGCTCCTACAATTACTCGAAGTTCTCTACCAGCTTGGATGGCATACGTTTTGGTAACTCCCGGATACGACATTGCCAATTCTTCCAAGTCGTTCAAACGTTTAATATAGGCTTCTACGATTTCGCGACGTGCTCCGGGGCGTGCTCCGGATATTGCATCACACACTTGAACAATGGGAGCCAGTAAACTTGTCATCTCTATTTCATCGTGATGAGCTCCGATTGCATTACAGATGTCAGGCTTTTCTTTGTATTTTTCAGCAATTTTCATTCCTAATAAAGCATGCGGCAATTCTGGCTCTTCGTCGGGAACTTTTCCGATATCGTGTAATAATCCGGCACGTTTTGCTTTCTTGGGATTAAGCCCTAATTCAGATGCCATTACAGCGCACAAGTTTGCCGTTTCACGTGCATGTTGTAACAAATTTTGGCCATATGAAGAACGGTATTTCATTTTACCGATAATACGGATGAGTTCCGGGTGTAATCCGTGAATACCTAAATCGATTGTTGTACGTTTACCGGTTTCAATAATTTCGTCTTCTACTTGTTTCCGGACTTTTGCAACCACCTCTTCGATGCGTGCAGGATGAATACGTCCGTCTGTTACCAGTTGGTGTAATGCAAGACGTGCAATTTCCCTGCGAACAGGGTCGAATGCAGATAAAACGATAGCTTCCGGCGTGTCATCGACGATGATTTCAACACCGGTTGCTGCTTCTAAAGCTCGTATGTTTCGTCCTTCACGTCCAATAATACGTCCTTTGATTTCATCCGATTCGATATGGAAAACAGTAACAGAGTTTTCAATGGCAGTTTCTGTTGCCACACGTTGAATGGTTTGGATAACAATGCGTTTTGCTTCTCGGTTTGCCGACATTTTTGCATCGTCCATAATATCGTTGATGTACGATTGAGCCTGTGTTTTTGCTTCTTCTTTTAACGATTCTATTAATCGTTCTTTTGCTTCTTCGGCAGATAATCCGGAGATGGCTTCAAGCTTTTCACGTTCTTGGGTTTGGAGATGGTCTAATTCTTCTTTTTTCTTTTCAATGATAAGAAGTTGCGCATCCAAATTTTCTTTGATGGCATCATTTTCGTTACGTTTACGTTGAAGTTCTTCGTTTTTTTGGTTTAGCACCATTTCCCGTTGCTTCAGTTTGTTCTCTGCTTGTTGGATTTTTTGGTTACGCAGGGCAACTTCTTTTT
>DXCG01000162.1 GCA_019116145.1 Candidatus Phocaeicola gallistercoris | reverse complement strand
GTACGGAATAAAACGAAATGCTGTAAACGTTCGTTGAAATAGGGTGGCAAGATTTCGTAAGTACTTGCCGATTTTACATATTCTCGAATCAGTTCTTCGCGCAGGTTGGGTGGGAAATTGGCTTTTGCCTGCCATAAAAAAGAAGCAAGGTCGTAGTAAATAGGTCCTTTTCTTCCTCCTTGGAAATCAATGAAAAAAGGATGTCCGTTGCAAATCATGACATTACGGCTCTGAAAATCACGGTACATGAATGTGGAGAAAGAGTCGGTCAATAATATACGTTCCATTTGTTCGAAATCATCTTCCAATCGGTTTTCATCGAAATCAATAGGGATGGCTTTCAGGAAACAATATTTGAAGTAGTGCAAATCCCACAAAATACATCTTCGGTTGAATTGAGATTGAGGAAAACATTGCTTGAAATCAAGTCCTTTACTTCCTTCGAATTGGATGCGTGGAAGCTGTCGGATGGTTTCTTTCAGTAAATGCATTTCGGTATCGTTAAATTGTCCGCATTGTCTTCCGGCAGCTATGGCATCGAATAAAGTCACCGTTCCAAGGTCATCTTGTAAGTACGCTTTTCTGTCGTCTGATACAGTATATACACGAGGAACAGAGATACCTTTGTTGGCAAAATGGTTTGCTAAATAAACAAATGCATTATTCTCTTGTGTTGAGGCTCCATAAACGCCTATAAGTTGTTTTGTTCCTTTTAATCGGAAATATTGCCGGTTCGATCCGGATAAAGGAAGTTTTTCAATTTCTTCCGGCATTTGTCCGGTATAATTTTTATAGAGAGTCTTGACCGATTCTGAATTCATGGTGTTTAGGAAAATAGAAACTGTTTCGCAAAGGTATGACTTTTCCGATAAGTAATGAAGTTTTGTTTGGAAAGTTTTCTCTTGGCATGAAAAGAAAAAACGATGACAAATGAGGTAAAATGCCGTGGTCTTTTACAAAAATAAGCAGGTCTTTGAGAGAGTGGAAGATGGGAAAGAAAGACTAACATAAACAAAAAAGCTACTGATAGCCAGTAGCTTTTTGCCTGTAGCCCGTGGGAGAATCGAACTCCCCTTTCAAGAATGAAAATCTTGCGTCCTAACCGATAGACGAACGGGCCATCCTTTTTTTGTGTATCGGTTAAGAATACGGCTGCAAAGGTACAGATTTTATTTAAACCTGCAAATGTTTTGTCGTTTTTTTATCGCATTTTGCTTATTTTTCTTCGAAATCAAGGCTGAATAGTATCTACTTCCTTTAAACTCTTTTCAATTTCGTTTTCCGACAATTCATAATTAGTCAAGTTTCCCGATAAGTATTGATCGTAAGCACTCATGTCAATTAACCCGTGACCCGATAAATTGAAAAGAATGACTTTTTCTTCGCCTGTCTCTTTGCATTTGTTTGCCTCATTGATAGTAGCACAAATGGCATGGCACGATTCGGGGGCAGGGATAATACCTTCTGCACGTGCAAATAAGCATCCGGCTTTAAATGTATCTAATTGTTGAATGTCGACAGCCTCCATTAAATGGTCTTTCATGAGTTGGGAAACAATGACTCCTGCACCATGATAACGCAATCCGCCGGCATGGATATTGGCAGGCGTAAAGTTGTGTCCTAATGTAAACATAGGAAGCAATGGCGTGTATCCCGCTTCGTCACCGTAGTCGTATTCAAATTTACCGCGGGTCAATTTCGGGCAAGATGCCGGCTCTGCGGCAATATAGCGTGTTTGTTTATTTTCAAGAATAGAGTGTCTCATAAATGGAAAAGCAATGCCTCCAAAATTAGAACCTCCTCCGAAGCAGCCGATAATAATATCCGGATATTCGCCTGCCATAGCCATTTGTTTTTCGGCTTCCAGACCGATAATGGTTTGATGTAATGTTACGTGGCTTAATACAGAACCCAATGTATATTTACAATTAGGTGTTGTGCGAGCCAATTCAATTGCTTCGGAGATAGCTGTTCCCAACGAACCTTGATGATTAGGATATTTGGTTAGGATGTCTTTTCCAGCCCGTGTAGACATCGATGGGGAAGGAGTGACCTGTGCTCCGAATGTTTGCATGATACTGCGTCGGTAAGGCTTTTGTTCGTAACTGATTTTAACTTGATATACGGCAGCCTCCAGTCCGAAAACTTTGGCAGCATAGGATAATGCAGCTCCCCATTGTCCAGCACCTGTTTCGGTTGTTATATTGCTTATGCCTTCCTTCTTGCAGTAATAAGCTTGAGCCAATGCCGAGTTTAATTTATGCGATCCGATAGGACTAACGCTTTCGTTCTTGAAATAGATATGTGCCGGGGTGTCCAATGCTTTTTCCAGTCCGTAAGCGCGAACCAAAGGTGTGCTTCTGTAGAACTTGTACATTTCGCGAACTTCTTCAGGGATTTCTATCCAAGTATCGGTTTGATTTAATTCCTGTTTGCACAGCTCTTCCGCGAAAATCGGATAAAGGTCTTCCGGTTTAAGCGGTTGTTTGGTGGCAGGGTTTAAAGGAGGCAGAGGTTTATTTTTCATGTCTGCCTGAATATTATACCAATGAGTAGGTATTTCATTCTCTTGTAAGAAAAATCTTTTCTGTTTTTGTTTCATATGACTGTCAAGTTTTAATTATTTGTCAAAGATAAGTAAATAAAAACAATAATATGAATGATTTTTCTTATTTTTTGAAAATATATGATTGAAAACATGCCGATTTTATCGCAAAAAGGCATTGTAAAGTTGCTTTCTGAATATTTAAATGATGTTCTTGTAAGGTGTGAAAACATCTTGGTTTTGAAAGAAAGTTTATATGAAAGAAAAATGATAGAAAAGTAAAGTATATCATTCTTGTTTGCGTATCTTTGTGCATTGTAAAAAATAAGAAGAGAAGATGGTCGGGGATAATGAAAAAGAAATGTTTCCTTTGGTCGATGAAGACGGTCGAATAATAGGAGCAGCATCGCGTGGCGAGTGTCATAGTGGGAGTAAGTTGTTACATCCGGTTGTTCACTTACACGTGTTTAATAGTAAAGGAGAGCTTTATTTACAGAAACGACCGATGTGGAAAGATATCCAACCGGGGAAATGGGATACATCAGTAGGCGGACATGTTGATTTGGGCGAGAGTGTAGAAATAGCATTAAGGCGGGAAGCACGTGAAGAATTAGGTATTACCGATTTTGTTCCCGAATTATTATTGCATTATGTGTTTGAATCCGATCGGGAAAGAGAATTGGTTTTTAGTTATCGTGCTACATACAATGAAATTATTACTCCTACCGAAGAATTGAGTGATGGACGTTTTTGGAAATTAGATGAGATAAGAAAATCTTTAGGGACGGGACTTTTCACTCCGAATTTTGAAAAAGAATTTCAAAAATTGCAATTTTGACGGAGAGGAATAATGAAAATATAATTAGTTATAGGGGACAATATAAATGTTTCAATATCTCTACGATTAAAAGTCAAACCACGTCCCCTGCTCCCAAAGCAGGAGGACATTTCAATACCTCTTGGTACGATTAAAAGCTTCATAAGAAATAAGAGTCAATCCTCATTTTTAATGACTTAGCAAGTACAAATATACGAAAAAGAGTTGAGAAAAATGTCGATTGACAATTATATTAAAAGGATAGGGCTTCGACATTTTCCTAACTCTTTGTGTTACAGCAAGTCAAGGAACTGTGTTTATTGTTGTTAAATAAAGTGATAACTGGCAATACTTCATCGACAATAATTCCCCTATAGAAAAACATCAATTGTAGATCGTTCTTTCCCTACAATTCGTTTATCCATCGAAGATTGAGACGGACCGCTGAAAATGATGATGCTGTCTTCGTCTTTTTTCATAAACTTATCGCTCTGCATCAACAGCTCCTTCAATCGTGCCTCAGATATCTCACCTTCAAAAACCGAGTTTTGTATCCAATTGAGATACTTGCGGCATAATTTCAGCATTTTGCTGACACGTTTTTCGCCGAAATCATAAACTAAAATCACATACATCACCAATACATTTTAAAGGGTTTATATTCTTCTATCGACAATAAGTGTTTAGCCAGTTTGTAACATTCTAATTTTACTAAGTGCCGATAGCTTACAGCTCTCTTCAATGAACGGTGTTTTATTGTTTCATTTAAACGGTCTTCTATTGATTTTACAAATATCTTCTTTCCAATAGTATTAAGCAAGCATTTGTTTAATTTTTTATCAAAATGCTTTTCTTGTATTTCTTTTCTGTTCAATACCTTGAAAATAACCCTATCCACAAGGATAGGCTTGAAAATTTCTGAAACGTCAAGAGCCAACGAATACCTCCGTTCGCCCGGTTTATGCAAGTAGCTAATAGTCGGATTCAACTGAGTCTGATGAATGGCACGCAAACAAATCGTATAACAAACCATATTGCCAAATGATATCAACGCATTAACCTCATTTTGGGGAGGCTGCTTCGTACGGTTACCCATTTCGAAATCGTTTATTATCAGATTGAACGCTTTGTAATAATACTGCCTGATTTGCCCTTCCACTCCCATTAATTCTTCCGTTGTCTGTGCTTCAGCTATCTGCCCCGCCAGTTTATTCATCAAGCCTATGATATCCTCCATATCTTTTCCCCTACGGTTATAATATTGCAGATTCTTTACCATATTATATGCAGCACCTTCTATAAACTTCCTCGCAATCACCATACGTTTCTTTTGATTCTGATAATTAGCAGTCTGTGCCAGCAACATCTTTCCCGAAAGCAAACCGTCGCGTGGCATAAACGAACCCGTATAATTCTCGTAATAGTCAAAAAAATGTACGGCTATGTCTTTTTGCCCTAAAAAGTTAAACAGAGCACTGTTTGCCCGTAACGAACCGAACACATAAAACTCGCTGATATCTTCCACCGGCAAATAGCGCGACTGTGCATTTACATCAGGCATATCGCCGTCATCCGCACACGGAGTGAATTTCAACGTATTATCTTTCCGTTCCAATACTCCGGGGTTAAACAAATAAAATGTCTTTTTCATTATTCATCCTCCTCTCCGCTATAACAAAAATCAAAATAACTGCAATTCCGGCAAATGCCTCTCTTCTGTAAAGGTGGACAATCGTCATCGGAAATGATCCGTTGTATATCAACTTCCATTTCCTGTATCCGCTCCCTATCCATATCACTCAACACCACCTCCTGTGTCTTACGCAAAGTAGGATATTCCAATACACCGGTCACGCCCTTTATTCCATTTCGTTCAAACACATAAATGTAATATTTCAATTGCCATTCATGAGCCGCCTCCACCTTGTTCGATTTCTTTATCTCATGGATTATCTTCCGGTTTGGGTCATAAAAATCAACCTTAATGCCATCCAATTCTATCTCTTCGTATTTACCCGAACGTTGAGGATAAGAATCTTCATGAATCAGCTTTCCTTCGAACACAAGGTCGGAGGTATGCTCCATGTTTATGCCGTTGGCGAACAGCCATAGCTTCCGCCTGCATACTTGATAATAGTTGAAATGAGTTCCTGTAATTTGCATAGCAATATGTTAAATTATTTCATAACAATCAGATTTCTTCTCTATACAACCTTTCTTTTCATCATAATATAGTTCCGAAACAATCAACACATCCAAATCTTTCGATGGCTTTATCTTATGATAAGGATAAACAGAAACCAAAAGCTCATTCGCTTCAATATAACGTTTCTGATTTATCAGACTACAATATTCTTCTTTCAAATTATAGCATAAGACATCTACTTTCTGATTATTCTTATCTAAAATCTCATCAACCCAATCTCTATACATTCCTGCAATCCATTTTTCCTCAAAAGAAGAGACAGAGTGAAATCCTTGTATATAATCAGATTTTTGTTTTTCAGAATACCCATCCTTATATACTATATTACAAGCACTTATCAAATCATCTTCCGATAGATTTCTTCCATCCAACTGTAACATTACAGACCATGTGTCATGCAACAACAACTCGTCATAGAAGGGTGTCTTACCTATTATGTGATCAAATAGATGTACATCCGCCATTTTTTTATTGCCTGCTGCATCAACGAGTTTTCCACCACGATTTACACGGCCAAAACGTTGAATTAACGAATCTATTGGAGCATTTTCGATATATGCTGTATTGTAATCAATATCCAAACTTACTTCAACAGCCTGTGTCGCAACCAACAATTGCGGACGTTTGCTCTTATCAGGATGGGTCACAGACCGTTCTATTTCCCTCCTTGACTTTTGATTAAACCCTCCATGCAACATTCTTTTCTTAGATTCATCAAAATCAATCTCCTGATAAATCTGCTGGCAAGTCTTTACATTGTTAACAATAACCAATACTGACAGTCCCTTTGCCAAGTCTGCCTCTATTTGACCAATACATTGACCTATATTTTCACCAGAATGACAAACTAAATGATGGCGTTTTCTTCCCATCACATACGCATCTGACTTTGAATCAGGATCAAGACGAATGATTTTAGAATAATCTCCATCATAGACTTCTTCTGCAATCTGCTTCAATAGGAAATCTGGTATTGTAGCAGACATAAACAAAAATTTAGCACCGAAAAACTTTCTAAAAATCTTAACTGTTCCCAACATCTTTCCTGTCAAAAACGCATTATATGCATGAAACTCGTCAATGATAAACAAAGCATTCTGACATTCCAGCATTGAAAACTCCCATCCTTTTCCATGGCAAGGAACCCTTAAAAGCTGGTGTAAAGTCATTATTGTTATAGGATAATAAACTTCATGCGATAAAAGGTGCACGCTTCGTGCCTTCTGTTCAAGTTCCACATAATCAGGAGTCATATTAGAATCCTCGTTACACAATTCATTGTATATAAAATTCAAAGACTTTGAATGCCGCACCATCACTCCTGAACGATTATATACATTGCAAAGGCGTGTCATCATTGCATTTATAGAAGCTGTGTAAGGAAGTAAATAAAACAAACGATTACCTTTCTGCTGATTAGCATATACCCAACTTAAAGCTGCCTCCGTCTTGCCTGAACCTGTTGGTGCATGCAATATGGCATCCCCTGTCCATTGTTGCAACTTTTCTTGAAAATGACGGAACGGGAATTTTATCAATCCATCATGTGGTTGAAAATCATCCAAAGAAATCATCTGATAATCGGGTATTTCCGTTTGCCCACCGGATGCCAAATGGTCAGCCGTCTGCAAAAAAGCTCTTAACAAAGAAAACCGCTGCCGATTAGCCAAACAAGGCACAGCCTTCTTCTGTTTGCTTTCCCGCAACATGAAACAAAAGTTTTTGGAAATCTTATCAAGTTTTTTCTTCCGATAAACAAAACTTTCAGAAAACAAGGAAAGCCACGATTGCAAGGTTTCCTCGCACATTGTCCCTTTTGAAAGAGGTAAATAACTTCCTTCTTCAACAGATATGCTGATTCCGTTTAAATCAAACATGCTCAAGGATTTATTGCATATTCCAGACTCTACACTTTTATGATGAGTAGCAACTGCAAACAACACAACATCATTTACCTCCAAGAAAGTCTTAGCAAACCAAAAAGACACCAATTCATGACGGATACAGGCATTTTTATCACCATTCAATCTTCTTTGAAATGTAGGATGCACTTTCCCTAAATCATGCAGAATAGCAGCTTGTACAAAAAATTGCTCCAAAAAGGCTTTCGTATCTTCAGGTAAAGACAGAGACTGAAGCAACTTCAGTCCTGTCTTTATTACCATACAAGTGTGCTCATACAACGTAGTTCCGTCACTCTTGGCTTTTATTCTCCTTATCTCCTCTACATTCATATCGTAAAAGTATGCATATAAAAATCTATGGGTTGTTCCTCTTGAGTTTGATACAAATTAGAATTGCTAACATGTACTCCCTTACCTTCACCATGAATCGCCACAAACATCATCGGGTTTATAGGTATCCTTCCACTGCCTATTCCTTCTCCTTCCACATAAGACTCGGCTACTTGCACAAGCTGTCCGGGTATCATCAGATTTGCATCAAAAGGAATCATACAGCCTTTCAAATAAGCTTCAGATACAGATACTACTTCTTTCACGCACACCTTACTAATCTGAAGCAAATCTTGTGAACGCCCCAATGCCGGAGTACCAACAGGAGATTCAAAATAATCTTTCCAGTCCAAACGGTCAATCCAAACAATCAAACGAGGATTAGTATGAAACTCACGTATATACGCATCACTCCCTTTATCGTGATTCTTAATCTTCTTTCCGTCAAATTGTAATCTTCTTCGAGTTTCTATATCCATAGATACAGTATCATAAAGATATTGGAAACCAACCTTCACTTCGTCAGGAGAAATAAATCGTCCCAAGCAACAACCAATTATACCTAAAATAGTGGAATAAGGAGGCACCGGCATACAAAGTGCATTTCCAGAAAGAACAAAAGGAAGACGAGGAGTAGCAGTCCACCCTGAAAACTGTATTTCCAGTACTTTATCCATTATTCCAAATATTTGTCTATAAACATTTCCACTATTTTTATCGGACTATCTACTATAAAGTTATCTCCAGCTAACGTCTTTACCTCATTCTCATTCTCCAGATATCCTTTTCTAATACCTATATAAATCGGAGTTTGAAGCTTATCTTTATAATCATCTGCCAATTCTTTTAGCAAATCAATATTTAACTTTGGATGTCCGCCGTCTCCTATATACAAATTATTAAAACAAGGATTAGCAGAAGACATACCAGCAAAAATAATAACCTTAGGAGAAACATCAGCACCAAAAGCAGCCATTTTAGCGCCACCACGGAGATGTACCAACCCTTTTAACACCCCTGCCGCACGCTCTTTCCGCAGTTGTTCAGCGTTTTGCAATGTATAAACCTCTACATTCTTTTGAGGGATTTCCTTTATAAGAGCCTCTTTATATTTATTGATTAACTCTGTAGCCAACTCCATACGGGAAGGAATATTCACAAAACGACCCAATCGATAACATTCCAAATTAAAAAAACCTTCCAAATGTGTAGAATAAAACCGGGTAGAATACGGCAAGGGGGTTCCATCTTTTGGAAAGACAAAGGCATTATCCACGGTCAATGCACGCATCTTGGGAATTCCTCTCAAAATGGAAGTCTTAAAAGGAGAAGTACGCTGAATGCTTTCCTCACCTTTAGAACCACTTTTCATATATCCAAATAAATCATCCTCTGGATACATTATAGGGTCTAATTCTGTCGCAATCTTTGAAGTAGATCCTTTTGCATTTGTTTCAATAGCATGTAATTCACTGGGTTGCCATCCGTTTTCTTCATTAGTTGTATTTCTAAGCCATCGACGCCATGCTTGTGCAGATACATAAGGAACTTCTTCCTTACGTCCGTTAACTGTTTCTTTAAAAGTTTTTGGAATTACAGTATTTTGATCTTCGCCATGAGCTAAACCTGCACCATTTAAAAAAGTTGCTGTTGCGTCACACAATACATTTCCTGTAATGTTCTTAATTTGTTCTGACATAATCATTTGTTTTTTGAGGTTATAATAAAATTAGTTGAAGAAATCTCATTGATTTTCAGCTTAAAAGCAAACAAAAAAGTCTTGAAAGCGAAATTACCCCAAGGATCATAAATCAAGTCATATTCACTCCATTCCTTTCCGCTTTCATTCAGACGTTGCAATATAGAATAAAACCATATGATCTGCGATCGTAAGTCACTGCGAGGAATCGAACGTTTTATCTTATTATACAATGTTGCATATTTCGTTTCATCCGCCACACTCTGAAATCTATAATCAACATATTGACAAGTAAATTCATTTATACGATCAAGCCATTGTTTTACATCTGGTACTATTGGTATAACAGAAAAATTTATCTTATCCTCCCAAGAAGAC
The DNA here is from genome assembly GCA_019116145.1 of Candidatus Phocaeicola gallistercoris. Classification (GTDB taxonomy): domain Bacteria; phylum Bacteroidota; class Bacteroidia; order Bacteroidales; family Bacteroidaceae; genus Phocaeicola; species Phocaeicola gallistercoris. Next base: position 5,278 of record DXCG01000162.1, on the reverse strand, counting down.
AGATCCTCCTCATTTTTGTAATATAATTTTAGCAAAGAACAAAGACCATATATATCTTTTTTTTCTGGAATTGTATATAACAATGGATACAAATGATAAATTCCTTTTTCCCATGCATACTCTATTAGCAGTTCATCAAATATAGAAGAATCTATATCGTTATTCTTAATACGCTTAACCGTTTTTTCCATATAGTAATCAGATGCACTATTTACCAGATTTATCATTTTCACGCATAAGTGGGATGCCATTGTTTCCTTTACATCTATCTGAGGTGATTCAGATATTGAAACTCCTTTCTGATAATAAAAGTGTACAAGTTTATATATCTGAAAACAACGATATGAGATTGGTAACAATTCAGGATTATCCAAAATAGCCAGTTGACAACTCATTGACCAATCTTTTTTTTCAGTTGCACGCCATAATATTCTACTTAATAATGATGCATAATCATTCCTTGCTTCGTAAGCATCGGTTTTACTCAATACAACATCATCCTTTAAGTCTTTATATTTCATTACTAGTCCTGAAATATATTTGGCAAGCTCTGTTTGTTTTTCATTACCAATAACTTCCCAATATGATTCAAAAAAGTCTGTACTAACTCCTTCATATTTTTTTGCTGGATAAAGATATTTCCAGTCTTTTTTATCGGACAAGCATTCCAAAAAACTAGGGCTTAATAAAGAGTTTGTTAAAATATGCTCTAATTCTCCTCTATGTCGATTGCGTAATATTGATAATCGCCTAAGCAATTCATTGGGGACTCTATCTATAAAGCAACTAGCACCTGTTCCAGCATTTGAAAAACTCCATAAATTTACATCTGCATATTCACAATCAGCTTTACATCTTTCCATCACTTCCAATGCTTCCAATATATAGTTACCCTTTGAATTTCCTTTCATATTTTCAATCGGAGCATTAGTAATCGCGACCTCCTTTACCTTGTCAATAAGATTTTTAACCTTTTCTTCCACGAAATCCTCGCAAAATTCTAAAGCCGTAGAGTCTATAAGTAATATACCTTTTTTGTATAGATAAGCAGAGAAAGGAAGGAATTGCAATAATACCATACAAATGGGATGCACATTGTAAGTTTGCATAGCCATAGGAAGTGATTGCGCATCAGAACCCAGCCCACCTAACAAAGGGAACCAACATCTATTCAAAGTCAAATCTTTCTTTTTTGCCTCTTTCTCAGGAACTCCTAAACTTATCCAAGATTCCAACATAAAATCCGAAAAAGTTTTGGAATAACGCAGCCCGGTTATATTGCATTGTCTGCTCCCATCAGACTCAAACCCATCTAGTATTTTGAGTAATAGCATTTCATATATTTTCTTACCTAATTTCTTATCGTTATACAGGGGACCATTTTTTGTGAAAAGCATTGTATAACTTTTAAAACGTAAATTTAGATCTACCAAAGGATACGGAAGTTCGTCACAGACTTTTTTTATCATGTCATGCAATATTTCCGTGGTAATATCCCGCACACTGCTTAGCCCAGCCAAAGCCTTAATCGTCATCAAGGCACTATTAACCATAGGATTTCCTGTGTAATGATTAATGATGTTCATATTCTAAAAATAAAGTTCTAAAAATCAAAATAAATAATATATAGCAATATAACACCCACTGATATGTTTATTAATAAATCATCGCAAATATAATTGCATTTTTTCAAATAAAAAATGATTTTCAATAAACTTTGGCTCAAATTCTTTAATTTTGCACTTAGAGGAATTGAAATCTGATGTGTTTATTAAATCGTACCATTCTCTCCAGCTTATTGTAGCTGGAGAGTTTTTTTATTCCACAACCCTCAAACATCCGAACCCTTGCGAGTTCAGAGATCCTACTCCACCTTCATACATCAGCCGCATCAACTCTACAGGAGCTTCCATTTCCAATTTACACATAAACCCTCGGACTCTTGTCTCTTCGGGCATGCCTGCTTTCACTTTTATCAATGCCGATTTAGGCGTGTCGAGCACCTTCATCTTGCATTCGGAAAACGTATGTGGACAGTCTTTCCCATAAAACAATTTGTATTTGTCGAACAAACCGTTAAATAACAAGAAAGGAGCGCGAACGTCTGTCGGTAGCAAATAATCCACCTTTCCATCAGACCGGCGGAATTTCAAACAAAGGGGCGATATCGTAGTGAATACCATCCTTTCGGAATAATCCGGTTCGGGCATAACCTCTATACTACGCACGATGAACTGCACTACAGACTTAGTGTCTCCTATCTCGAACACCTGATCTTGAAAAACGCCTTGAATGAATTTCTCAGTACTTTTTTCGGGCAAGAAACCGACCTGCCACTCAACAGTATCCGAAAATATCTGCAACCGTTCCATATTGCGAATTATTCGGTATTCCTCAATGTGGAAACGTGAGTAGGTGAATAATTTAAAAGTTTTTCCGCTATCCAGTCGAAAGCCATTATCGTGAAGCCAAGAGGCATAGGCATCGTCTGCCCCCGACAGGATTTTGTAAATGGCAGCCGACTGTTCGTATTGGTAGTTGATAGGGAGTTTATGCCCGAAAGCACGTTTGTTTATTTCTAAGATTAATTTAAATCGCATATTTTCTTTTTAGGTTTGTTACTTTTACAAACTTAAAAGAAAAAATAAAGCAGTGTTTGAATAAGTGAAATTATTTTTCTATGTTTTAGAACATTGTAAAAATAAATAATTATGTGCATGAAGTATGTTCATATCCCCATATTATTTTTCTGAAAATCCCTTGTCGTTTTAAGAAAAGACGTAGATGTTTTTAGAAAATATCATGGTGTTTTTATCGGAAAATGCAATTAAAAGTGAATGAAAAAATCCTTTTTCCACATGCATTCTCTACACGATGGAAAAAGGATTTTTATTTATGTTCTGGTTTGTATGCGATTATTTATATTCGTCCCAGCTCTTGATGGCAATGTCGTCGATGCTCATAGAACAGAAAGCGTTAATAAATGCGCTAGCTAAACGAGCATTTGTTATGAGAGGTATGTTCAAGTCGATAGCTGCACGGCGGATTTTGTAACCGTTAGTAAGCTCGCCTACCGAAAGATCGCGCGGGATGTTGACCACCATATCTATCTGCTTATTATGGAGCATTTCAAGGGCTTGTGGATGTCCGTCCTCGCTCGGCCAATAAACACGTGTGTTCTCAATACCGTTTTCTGTAAGGAATTTAGAGGTTCCACCGGTAGCATAGAGGTTGTAACCTTTTGCTTTTAGTGCCTTTGCTGCTTGAAGCATGTCTACTTTTTGTTTGGTTGCACCCGTAGAGAGCAGGATGTTCTTTTCGGGAATGCGATAACCCACGGAAAGCATTGACTTGAGGATGGCACACGAAGTGTCTTCACCAATGCATCCTACTTCGCCAGTCGATGCCATATCTACGCCCAATACGGGGTCGGCTTTCTGAAGACGGTTGAACGAGAACTGGCTTGCTTTGATGCCTACATAGTCGAGGTCGAAGAGGTTCTTCTCTGGTTTTTCTACCGGAAGTCCCAACATCACTTTTGTGGCAAGTTCGATAAAGTTTATCTTCAATACCTTACTTACGAATGGGAATGAACGCGAAGCACGGAGGTTACATTCGATTACTTTTATGTCATTATCGCGTGCCAAGAACTGGATGTTGAACGGACCTGAGATGTTCAATTCCTTTGCTATCTGGCGAGAGATACGTTTGATACGGCGTACGGTCTCCACATATAGTTTTTGGGGTGGGAATTGGATTGTCGCATCTCCCGAGTGGACACCTGCAAACTCAATATGTTCGGAAATGGCGTAAGCTATAATTTCTCCATTTTGAGCAACAGCATCCATCTCTACTTCTTTGGCATGCTCGATGAACTGGCTTACTACTACAGGATGTTTCTTCGATACGTTGGCTGCAAGTTGCAAGAAGCGTTCCAATTCGTCTTGATTGGAGCAGACGTTCATTGCCGCTCCTGAAAGTACATACGATGGACGCACCAATACAGGAAAACCTACTTTTTGGATAAAAGCATTGATGTCATCCATCGAGGTCAACGCGCTCCATTCGGGCTGGTCTACTCCGATGCGGTCAAGCATAGCCGAGAACTTATCGCGGTCTTCGGCGTTGTCGATGCTTTTGGCAGATGTTCCGAGGATGTTTACTTTCTGTCCGTCAAGACGCATAGCAAGGTTATTCGGGATTTGACCACCCGTTGACACGATAACGCCATGCGGGTTTTCCAAATCGAGTATGTCCATCACCCGCTCGAATGTCAATTCATCGAAATAAAGGCGGTCGCACATATCATAGTCGGTCGATACGGTTTCAGGATTATAATTAATCATCACCGAACGGTATCTTTCCTTTCGGATGGTATTTAATGCCTGTACTCCGCACCAATCGAACTCTACCGACGATCCGATGCGGTAAGCACCCGAACCAAGCACCACGATACTCTTATGGTCGCCCAAATAGTGTACATCGTTCGCCGTACCGCTATATGTCAGATACAAGTAATTGGTCTGTGCGGGATATTCGGCGGCAAGGGTATCTATCTGTTTTACTACAGGCACAATACCTATGCTTTTGCGGTATTGGCGAACGGTTAAGATGCCATCTTCCATATCGCCTTGCCAACCAATGGCACGTGCTACTTGAAAATCGGAGAATCCTTGTCGCTTTGCCTGATAAAGCAATTCTTTGGGGAGTTCAGAAAGTTGGATGTGGTTGTTCCCCCATTCATGCAACTCTTTTGATGTTTGCATGATATTCTCAAGTTTATAAAGGAACCATTTGTCTATCTTGGTGAGTTCATGAATCTGGTCAACGGTATATCCCGCACGCATTGCTTTTGAAATAACGAAGATGCGCTTATCGGTCGGCTCACGTAATGCTTTGTCTATATCGGGGATAACTAATTCTTTATTCTCTACAAATCCGTGCATACCTTGTCCAATCATGCGGAGTCCTTTCTGGATAGCTTCTTCAAACGTGCGCCCGATAGCCATTACTTCGCCAACTGACTTCATTGAAGACCCTAACTCGCGGCCTACTCCGTGGAACTTGCCTAAGTCCCAACGCGGAATCTTGCACACTACATAGTCGAGTGCAGGCTCGAAGAATGCCGAAGTGGTCTTGGTCACTGAGTTCTTTAAGTCGAACAAGCCATAACCCAATCCGAGTTTAGCGGCTACAAACGCCAAGGGATACCCCGTAGCTTTCGAAGCCAAAGCCGAAGAACGGCTCAAGCGGGCGTTCACCTCAATCACCCGATAAT
>DXCG01000161.1 GCA_019116145.1 Candidatus Phocaeicola gallistercoris | reverse complement strand
GTATAAATCAGACCACAAAAAGAGAATAAATTCAAAAAATTCCTTTATAACGTCCCCATATTTCCACAAAAACATACTGATGTTTACAAAAAAAGCCGGCAACTTTTTATGAAAAGATGCCGGCAAAATCTCCCAAAAGATTCCTTATTTCAACAACTCGGACAATTTGTTATGCAATGCTTCTGCACTCAGATTGCGGGCTACAATTACACCTTCCTTATTTATCAAAACTGTAGACGGTATGGAACGAACACCGTATAGTTTGGCTCCTTCACAATCCCATCCTTTCAAATCGGACATCTGTGCCCAAGTGATATTCAAATCGGATATGCCTTTTTTCCATGCTTCTGCATCACTGTCCAATGAAACCCCTACAACACCGAAACCTTTAGCTTTAAACTGCTCGTATGCCTTCACAACATTCGGCATTTCTGCACGGCAAGGACCGCACCAGCTTGCCCAAAAGTCGACCAATGTATATTCGTTTTGCGATACGAAATCGGACAGTTTAACCGACTTGCCTTCGGGGGTATTCATGGTAAAATCGGTAAATTTCTTGCCTACAGCCGTCGGACCTTCCAATTGTATTTTTGTCTGCAACGCCTTTACCTCAGGAGCAGAGGCATACATTGCCGGAACTTGAGCAACCAACGATTCCAATTCGCTGAACTCGAACAGATCGCTGCCCGAAGCCAACAAACCGATACCGCATGCGTTTCCGATATTTCCCCGTACAGTATTGCGAATATGCTCTACCATCAAACTGTCTTGATGTGCAATTTTCCCACCGATCTCTGCCATACGGGTTGTATCCAGCTGTAATTGTTTAATCAATTCCTGCTTTTGTTGCATAATATCGATCATCCCCTCCTGAAATTTCTGAAAGGCATCGTTGCTTGGAGTACCCGATACATTGGCACTTCCTGCCGAAACAGTCACATCGATTGTTCCGTTCTCCAGATAAAGCCCAACCATCGCCGGACGTCCGCCTATCTGTGCAGTAATGTAATATCCCGAAGGGACAGAATCCGGAGTTCCTGAAAAAGTAAAACTCTCACCCTTCAACACAGTAGTATCTACCGGCACCAAACCCTTGTCTAACCTCTGTAAATAAACCGTATCGCCATCGGAACCTCCTATTATTTTTCCTTTAATGGTATAACCGGCATTGTTCTGACAAGAAACTGTAGCGACAAGTAACCCCATTGTCGCCATAAATAAAACCTTTTTCATACGATATAATTGAATTTATAAAATTGCGTTCAAAGATAGTCAAATTCTTATTGCTCAAGATATTTTTTATCTTTAAAACCACTGTAAAGCAAAGAAAATATAACACAACATTGATACAACATCTCACATAAAACGGGAGAGATACCACAAAAGGCAATCAATCGTGTATATTGCAATGTCGAAAAGAATTGAGACACAAAAAAAATAGTAACAAAAAAAGTAGGAAAACGCACAAAAGCATACGACATACCACGCACGATATCTTTATCGGTGCGATAAGAATCGACAGCAAAAGCATAGACAATTGCAACGATACCGATACCTAACGATAATAAATAGCAAGTACCGTCTGCCAACGGCGAATTTTTAAATTCATCCATAATACTACGGACTACGTTCCATGGACCTAAAGCCATAAACAAATACAGAAAACAATATCCTCCCGCAACAAGAATACTTAGGAACAAAGCCCGCTTTTCTTTCCGTGAAGGAATACGACGCTGTGTAAACACGACTTTTATTTGATTCCACAAACCGGAATGCAAAAAGAGTCCTATTCCTAACGACAAAACCATCCATTTGCTCAACAAAGGAACTGAAAGGAAGATGCTTTCCACATTATGCAATTTCCATCGCAAACCTTCAGCACACAATATATTGTGTACATCTTTCCAGCCATAAATACTACCTACCCACGATAACAATGCTGTACATATAGTAAGTAAAAAAAACAACGTAGCAGGATGTATTCCTCTTTCATTCTTCATCAGGCTCCAAATTATCAACATCAAGAATCCGCAACTCAAATGCCCGAGTAACTAATCGGCACGCATTTACTCCCGTCCGTTCCTGTGGACGAAACAAACGTCCTATCAGTTCATTCTGACGCTTTTCTATTGATTTCACACCAAAAGGCATTCCTTTTAAATTGGTTATCATTTCTTTTGTATAACCTAATGCCAGATGCCGCAACAAACGTTCATCATATTCGTCAATATCGTAATCGATGATAGCCTCTTGTCTCCGCTGTTCGGCAAGGACAGATTGTTTGAAACGTTCCACTATTTTCTCTAAAATAGGATAATTGAACACCAACTTTTTCCCAGCCATTACAGCCTCAACATCTGTTGCAGTCAACAACTCGCCGGTTTTCAATATAATACCATCGGCACCAGCATTCAAAGCATCGACCCATAATCTCTCATTCAAGACTTCTCCAGTAAATATCAATACCTTCAAATCCGGACGAGTATGATGTAAACGGCGGCAAATATCGATGCCGACAGTAGTAGAACCTCCCAATCCTAAATCGAGTAAAATCAAGTCGGGCTCACTCTTTTCCAATAAAGACCAGAATTCAGCCTCTGTCATTGCTGTACCTATAACTTCAGCATTGGGTATTTCATGGCGAAAGATTTCTTCCGTACCTTTCAATTCCAGCTTTACATCTTCAACAATTATAACTTTAAATTTTTCCATAAACTACCTGTTATTCGTTTTTACTTGTTTGACAGGGACAGTAAACCACACATCATATCCTCCATTTACCGTGGGATTTGCATTAATTCGACAGCCCCTTTTACTGCCAAACTCATCATGTTCTCTAATTATCTGCTTACAAATTAAATATTCTACACCGGTTAATTCTCCCCCTTTTACAACTTGCATTCTGGACAAGGAAGGGTAAAATAAATTATTCAACTGCACTTGAGTATAATTGCGACGAAAATCTGTAAAAACAAAACATGCAAAATCTTGATCTGCCGTAATACGTAAGCGCAACGTTCCTTCACACAAATAACGTACTGCCTCATCGATTAAATTTTCTACTAAAAAGAATAGTAAAACTTTATCGCCCCTTACAACGATATTCTGTTCCATTTCAATCTCTAACGTCAGTCGATATGAAAATTTACGAATTTGTTTTCCCAAATATTTTTGAGCATGCATGACAATCTCGTGGGCTTCAACATCGATGCGACGAAATGTAATTTCAGCCAACTGACGTGCAGCACACGAACTAAGAATCGTAATAATGCCTTTGTAATAAGTAATCAATTCATCTATCGTCTGCAACTGTTCGTTTTCTTCTGTATCCGAACAATTTGAATTTTTCCTCAAGCCAACTATAATTTGCTTTATCCGATTAGGATAATAAACCGTTTCATGCTTTATGCTCGACAAGCAATTATCCAATACCTGATTCTGAACATGCAACATGTTTTCCTCATAAATAGTACGATGTGCTTCATCTTGCATTAATTCAAGATTTGTATGTTTTTGCTTTACCCGTATTACTGCATTATAAATAGCTATCGCAACATAGTCGGAAACCAACTCTATCAATAACCGATCGTCTTCACGGCACCGACTCTGCGACATTTTAATTGCCATACCTCCTATACGGAGTGCACCATCATTCGCATCAAGACACAAAGGAAAACAAGTCCACTGATTCATCCCCATCCATATTGCTTCCCCTTTTTCCATACAGCGTTGCATCAAAATCGGTAACTCTTCATCCTCCTTACCGTTATAAAAAACGTAACGCACCTGTCGGATATCTTCACTGTATAAAGCCAAAGCCATATCTGAAATTGCAACCAACTCATTCATTTCAACAAACAAACGTTTCATTAAGTTCATTGCAAAATCTTTTTCTGCAGGATGTAATGATGCAAACACTGCTTTATTAATCGTAAAGACCTGCTCCATATTATAACGATAATGCAAACGGTGACGTAAATAAAGCATATAATATCCGACTATACAAATCAAAACCAATAAAAATAACAGAAACAATGCGATTATTTTATTATTGGAAGAGTGCTGCATTTGTACGCAATATTGCTCTAACGAATAATCTTTACTAATTTGCTTATACAACAGTGTGTAGACCAAATTATTATAATAATATAAGAAAAAATTATTCACGGCAAGTCCGGCTATCGCCACTTCATTACGAACATCCAATAAAATATAATAATCTGTATCAAATCCTTCCGATAACCAGACCTGTTCATTGACCCGCGAATCTGCATCGTACAAACTTAACAGAGGAGATTGTTTTCCTGAGTAACATAAATAGTGTTTATTCATATACGACAAAACACTATCCGCATAAACAAGTGCTTCCTGATAAGCACCGTTTACATTGCATTCATAGACCAAATTGGCATAATCGTTGGCTATCATCAATAAGCTGTCGGAAGCAACCGAATCTACTGTTTGAACTTGCTCTTCGTCTACAACCGATGTACACCCTACTCCACCAAACAATAAAAAAATCCACCCTACTATAGAAAACAGTCGTTTTGTTCCTTTGGGAAGACGAAAATAAAAACGACTTCCCTTCCCAACAATACTATCGATGCCAAACTGACATACATTGAAAAGCACATTTGTTTTCCTATACTTATCAATGATACCTCTGCAGTTCATCAAGCCAAATCCATGACCTTTCTGTTTTTGCAACTCATCTTTGTCTGTAGCAGTATTCATTCCTATCTTCCCGGAATCGTACACCTTATCATTTAAAATATAACGGACATCTTCTTCCGACAATCCCGGACCATTGTCAGTCACCGAGATTTCTACATATTGCTCATATTCCTCTGCAGAGAGTATTATTTCCCCTCCCTCTTGGGTGTATTTACGTGCATTTTCAGTCAAAGTATTCATCATAAAGAGAGTCAATGCTTTATCTGCCTTTACAATGGCATTGGTAGGATGAACCACAAACTGTTGCCCTTTCATCTCAAATGATTTACGCCCTTTTACTAAAATAGCAAACAATTCATTCAATTCAAAATTTTCGATATTTAAGCTTAAAGCTCCCTGACGTACTTTGATCCACATCGCCAATATATCGTTGTATTCATTGATTCGTGTCACTAATTCATCAATATATACATATTTCTCTTTTCGTATTTTCCTATCGTTCCAATAAGTGTCCAGCTTTAATTTTTGTACTTCATTGACAACCCTGTCGACATAAGGCAAAATACCCGTAACAATAGCCAAGCAAGCCTTTTTCACCATATTTTGCCGTTTTTTCTCTGCCAAATGCTGTTCGTGTATAAACTGTTCTTTTGCCAACCGTTTGCGTTCATCGTCCAATGATACCAAATTCAGTCCGTTGTTCAATGTCCACGACAAATATGGCAAAACCAAACGAAGCAAGGTTTCCTTTTCTTTTTTAATCGGTTTATCAGAATATAATTCTAACCAACCAATCCGCTCGTCTGCTCCGGGAACAATGAGTTCATATCTTCTGAAACAACTATCCAGAGGATATGCCACAGTGTCATCGGCAATATATTCTTTCGCTTCCATTGAATCATCATTCTGAGACAAGACAATTTTCATATTGCCAACACCAAACATGTGCGTAAAATCGCGTTTGATTATTTGTAATATCACACTGACAATCTTATCAGTATCGGTATGAGCCGGTATTGCGGATGTAATTTCCCGACACAACCTAAAAACACGCTTCAATGATGCAATATATATTTTGTTACGCTTTCTCCATCGACGAGTGAATACCACAAATAAAACGACCAATACTGTAAGACCAACAGCAACCAACAACAGTAAAAAATTCAACTGGCGAGATTCTGCCCTCAATATGCCATACCTGCTCTCCAACTCTTTATCCTGACGGGTATAATCCAACAGATCTAAATATATATTACGATTATGATCCGACTCCGGTTTACGTCCCATAGCCGAATAAGTTCGGCTCAATTGTTCCCGCAGGCGTAATATCCATTCCGGTATGGTTTTTATTTTTTCCTCCTTAATCCATTTCAACTCAACAGGGATTCCATTATAAAATGGCACATACGTTTGCAGCCTATCTGCCGAATCGGTGCAATGATAATATTTTTCGTGATGGAGATTGACATATCCCAACGCATGTTTCAGATTTTCCAATGCCTTTTCCGGCTCATTTACATGATTGTAATAAGTAGCAATTGTCCGGTATGTACCTGAAATCTGATACCAATCATCGTACTGCTTGAAAAGAGATAATGCCTGCCGAGCATAATGCAACGGTAGACTGTCGACCGGGATATCTTCCACATTAACCAAACGCAAAGCCCCCCGTGCCTTTGTTTTCAAAATATCTCTGTTACTCCGGAAATTCAATAATTCTGCCATAGCCTGCAAAGCATTGGCTTCAAAATAAACATATCCTTTGGCTTTACTGACCAACAGACAATTCACTAAATACGAGAACTCGCCGACAACCAGCTGTTCACGTGAATCGGCTCGGTACATTCCGCCCGACCCACGCATATATTCATAATAAAGAGTTTGGGCTGTATCGTTTTCCAGCCATCGTTTGTCGACATTATCAATAGCTTGCAATGACGCTTCTTGCTGCTGCAAGTAATAAAAATAAATGGCAGAAACAATGTAAAACTCCGAATATGCATACGACAAACGTTTTTTTTCATGCAGGCTTAATGATTGGGTATTTTCCTCGTCAATTCGCTGCATACGCGCCAAAGCATCACTCCGATAATCGTAAAACTCCTTATTCATGGAAACCCGTTGGCAGATTTTCATCAAACCGACATCTGCTATCAGTCGCTCTATCTCATTCCTGCTATCCTTCAATGCTTGACGATATAAGCTATCGGCATTTTCAAAATCCATTTTCATAAATGCACAGAAAGCCATGTTGTTTAAAGCCTCTGCACGCAATGCACTTGAAGACTGAAGCAATTTATATGCTTGCGTTGCAGCATCTAACGATATAGACAAATCTTTGTAACGCATTTCATACGAAATGCTATTCAAAGAATCTGCTGCATCTTGCACACGTTTATCCGGATATTTATCAATGCACGAGCTGAATATCCAACATGCAACCATCCCATATAGTAGAAATGTCTTTTTCATACAAATTTCCTCAGCTTATTTTTTTAAAAGGACATGAAATGTCAGTAATCTTTTCACAACGTTTTCCTAAAAAGAAAAAGAGGTTATATCCATTCTCTTCAGAAAAGATATAACCTTTTTCCCTCAAAGTGTAAAACGCAAATTTTATTTCTTTGATTCTTCCAAAGAAACTTTTCTAAATTGCTTTAAAACTTTTTCTAAATCAAGTGAAGCCTTACGGGCACGAGTTCCTGCTGCTTTATTTCCTCTTGTTGCCTGCAATTCTGCATCTGCCACCAAAGCAGCACTTAATTCTTTTACTTTTGCAATTAATTCATCCATAATTTTTTAAATTTATTAACCGACTTCAAAGTAAATACAAATTACTCTATATCATGCATCGGTTGCTCTTTTTTCACTTTTTTTAATAATATAAGGCTGCAAATCTGCAACTCATTTGCAAACTTACATAAAGACTTGAAAACGAACATCATTCATTATATAAAAAGTCAATTGTTATTTATCTTTGCAAAGGAATTTAAATTTTGTAACAAATGGCACATACACACGAACACCATCATACCATCAGTTCTATCAACAGTATTTTTGTGGTATGTATTATTATTAATGCCCTTTTTGTAGTAGTTGAAGCCGGAATCGGATTCTTTTATAACTCATTAGGACTGCTTTCAGATGCCGGACATAACTTAAGCGATGTATTCAGTTTATTGCTGTCTCTTTTGGCTTTCCGCATATCCGGCCATCCGGCAACCCAGCACTTTACGTACGGATACAAAAAAAGCACGATTCTTGTATCGCTCATAAATGCAATTATTCTATTGGTTGCCGTAGGAGGTATTTTCATAGAAAGCATCTATAAGTTGAAACAGCCGGAACAGGTATCGGGTGAGGCTGTATCGTGGACGGCCGGCTTAGGTATCATTATCAATGGAGTAACTGCCCTCTTGCTTATGAAGAGCCAAAAAAACGACTTAAACATAAAAGGAGCTTTCCTCCACATGGCTATGGATACATTGGTATCTATAGGAGTCGTTATTTCGGGAATGATCATCTCTTTTACCGGATTTTATATGATCGATACGTTTATTAGTATTGCCATTGCATGCATTATCTTGATTTCAACTTGGAATCTGCTGAAAGAAAGCCTTTGCCTATCGCTCGATGCTGTACCGCAAAACATCAATATAGAAAATATAAAACAACTGATTTCCAATACAGAAGGAATAGAGAGTTGGCATCATTTGCATGTATGGGCTGTCAGCACAACCGAAAATGCGGCAACCTTGCACATTGTTTTAAAAGACATACAAGACATGGAAAACATAAAACATCAACTGAAGCATGAGTTATACGATGCCGGGATACAGCATACTACCATAGAATGCGAAACGAAAAACTCACATTGCACAGAGCATGTTTGTCACTGATTTTCACCTTTACACATAAAAAGAAAGCATCCTACTATATTTTTAAAGGATGCTTTCTTTTTGTAACACTTCAAAATCACTATGGAAAAGATGAAGATGCAAACGACCTATTTATATCTGAATAAAATCTTATTCTTCTCTTACTACGTATTCTATTAAAATCGGATTTGCTTCCTTGTCAGTTTGTTCGGCTATTGTTTTCATCTTTTCGAAATAAGGACTCTGCGAATTATGAACTCCTGCCATATGCTCTTTAAGCAAATAAGGCAATATATACGTCATAAAGCCACAATCGTCTTCCACATTGCCATAGAAAAAATTTGCTGTAGACCCAAAAGTCACATCATTTTCTAACGAAGATAAAATGTAAGCTCTACACTGGGAATTACGCATATCCTTTATCCATAACATCGGATTATCTTCTTTTACATAAGGGAATATCACGTGTGTGGGGCTTGTCATCAATCCATCGAAACAACCGGAACAGAGCATTTCTCGTTTATATTGCGGATTCTCTTTCATCAGCATTTCTTCTTTTTCACTTGTCAACCGATTGGAAGCAAGATAATTCATACGCCCGAACTCATCATCCGATGGGATATATACTAAAAGTTCGTTAGACCTCCCCATAGGGAAAAGCAACTTTTCGCCATATTGTACAAAAGAAATAGCTCTGTTCAACCTAAGTGCTTGATTCCTTTCCAATACACTTTTCTTTTCATTTCCATCCTTATCGAATACATGCACAATATGCTTATCGCCCAAAACAAACAACAGCATATTGTTTGCTGTTATACGCAAACCGGAAGCATTTAAAGAAAGAGGTATAGACCTTATCCAATCTCCTTTTTTAGAATATACTTGTATTTGGTCGACTGTCAGAATATAAATTGTATCTCCATCAACATCAAAATCGGCTATCAAAGTATATTCTTCCGGACCGGATCCTATACGCCCTATCGTATTCAGATATTTTCCGTTTTTGTCGAACATGGTTAACGGACGACTTTTCGACTTCACAAAAATATTGCCCTCGCGCTTTATTATCTTTTCTATCTCACCTAATAAACATTCATCCGATGTCTCAAGGGAAATTACATTTTTCACTTCTATAAACGAAGACATGGTGTTCTTTCCTTTTATCACCATTTCAGAAGTATCGTCTATAATAGCTTCAATGTGCTTATCTGATCGGGTACACGCAACAATATTCAACATCAACCAAATCCATATAAAAAATTTTATTCTCATACAATATCGATATTTTTTATATAACAAGAAATAAATCTGAAGAGATTTCCACCATCTGTGCTGAATACAAATTATAGCCGCTCAATGCAACTACAGCGACAAAAACCAATAATTTAATATTTTTTTCATTTTATTAAAAATTTATATTTGGCTGCAAAAATAACAATTTATCAGATACATTTTGTAAACACCCGACAAAATATTGCAATTTTCATTGCAAACAAAAAAGGCTGCCAAAGGCAGCCTTTCATTTTATTTATATACTTAATTTACTAATTATCAGTTTTCTTAGCAACTTTCTTTGTTGTTGCAGCCTTTTTCGGAGCTGCTTTCACTGGCTTATCGTCAGTGCTACTTTCTTTTACTTTCTGCTCTGCTTGTTTCAATTTAGCCTGAAGTTTATTAACCTCATTGGTCAACTGAACCAATTCTTCACCTTGGTTCTTTATCGTAGTCAGCAACGATCCAAGTTCTTCGTTATCCATGTCCACCGGATATAAAGCATTTACACGTCCAATGAAATCGCCTAAGATATTCATATAATTGGTAAACGCATCATAAGGAGAATCATATATTCCTCTGTTTATACCCACTCCGGTATCTTTAGTAGTCATAAAATGGAAATTATCACTTGCCTGCAAGTAGAACCAATCTTGTTTAATACGCCTATCATCACATAAATGAACACGTTCTGCCACACTATACAATTTATTGAAAGCCTCGCGTTGCAATGCATTACCTAACCATGGACTAATATCTCTTTCTTCATCACTCCATGACATCGGATAAGTAACATCCATCATATCGACCGATTTCAATTTCGATATAATTTCTGTCGGAGTAGAAAACGTTATACCTCGTTGATGTGCACAAACAGGCAATGCTTTCAGGAACTCAAGAATATTAGATGACAATGGTTGTGCAATACCCAAGGCAGACAGCTCCATAAACAGATTTATTACTTGTTCATTGTCTGGTAAAGAAGCAATCCAATCAATATATTTATCAGCAAACAACGGGTATTCACTCCATTCTGAATTAGCAAAACGCAAACTAATATCATCAGAAAGCTTAAAATCACGCATCAATAATTTCAGATTAGGATTTTCTACACAATGGTATACATAATGAGGACTCTTCCACCCTAATACATGTTTCGCTCCTTCCACTAAAACGCCTTTAAATCCCATTCCAGCAACAAGTCCCCCTATTTCATTATCATAAATCAAACTGGAGTTTCTAAAGACTTTAGGTTCCTGTCCAAAATAATCTTTAATTTTTTTACGCATAGCCAATACTTCCTCACGGAAACAATCTTCATTTGCCAATGATGAAAGTCCATGCGAATATGGCTCACAGATAAATTCACATCCCCCTGTTGCATTCAATTCGTGCAACAATTCAATAACAGCAGGAGCATGTATTTCCAACTGTTCTAAAGCAACTCCAGAAATAGACAAAGCAACCTTAAATCCCCCATCACTGTTTTTCACCATTTCAATCAAAGTTCTCAAAGCAGGGATATATGATTTTTCAGCAACCTCATTAATTCCTTGTTCATTGGCATAATCATCATAATAATAATGATCAGCTCCTATCTCAAAGAAACGATAACGCTTTAAATGGATAATCTGATGGATCTCAAAATATAGACAGATTGTTTTCATAACGTATTATATTGTAATTTTATTATTTCCCATAATTTCTCAAAACCTGATCGTATAAAGTCCGTACTTTTACTCCAACTTTTTCCCATACGATACCATCGACTTCTTTCTTTCCCTCATCGCGCAAATATTCATACAATGAAGGATAAGTACAAATAGCATGAATAGCATCTGCCATAGCATGAATGTCCCAATAATCTATTTTAATACATTTAGACAATATCTCAGCACATCCCGATTGCTTAGATATAATAGTAGGAACACTACACTGCATTGCCTCCAAAGGAGATATACCAAAAGGTTCCGATACGGAAGGCATAATATACACATCGCTCGCTTTCAATACTTCATAAACCTGCCGTCCTTTCATAAATCCCGGGAAATGGAAACGATCTGCAATATCTCTTTCTGCAGCCAGACGAATCATCGCTTCCATCATATCTCCGCTTCCGGCCATCACAAAACGAACATTTTGCGCACGTTTTAAAACCATTGCAGCTGCTTCAACAAAATATTCAGGTCCTTTTTGCATCGTTATTCTTCCTAAAAAAGTAACAATCTTCTCTTTAGGGTTTTTCCGAGGTACAATTTCCTGAATATCCTTCGCCAAAGGAGAGACAGCATTATGCACAGTAAAAACTTTACGAGGATCTTGATAATATTTATGTATTACCGTTTGCCGTGTCAATTCACTTACACACATTATACAATCGGCATAATCCATTCCATTTTTTTCAATTGAATAAACAGTTGGATTCACATTTCCCCTACTTCTATCAAAATCTGTTGCATGCACATGAATGACCAAAGGTTTACCCGAGATCTGTTTTGCATGAATACCAGCAGGATAAGTCAACCAATCATGTGAATGAATAATATCAAACTCTTGCTGACGGGCTACCACTCCAGCCACAATAGAATAATTGTTTATTTCTTCATGCAAGTTATCCGGATAACGCCCGGAGAATTCCAAGCAGCCTAAATCGTTTGTATGCATATAACTGAAATCGGCATAAATATGGTCGCGCAGATTATAGTAAAGTTGCGGGTCCATATAGTTTCCTACCCGACTTTTCACATAATCCCATTGAACATCACGCCATACAATAGGAACACTATTCATTCCTATAATTTTCAGGAAACTCTGATCTTCGTCTCCCCATGGTTTCGGTATACAAAAAGTGATTTCCATATCCGGCTGTTGAGAAAGCCCCTTTGTCAAGCCATAACTCGCCGTTCCTAAACCACCTAAAATATGGGGAGGAAATTCCCACCCGAACATTAGTACTTTCATCGCATTTCCTCCTTTCTATTGGTTATCATACTTTTCTAACAGATTTAAGGTTCTCAATATTTGAGCAACATTCATAGCAAAAGAAACTGCGCCCCGACCTTGGAATGGAGGATTACCATCAAAAAGTTCCGGTATAGTTCCCAAACAATTCAATCCCATTTCATCTTCAAAACTAATCATCTGGCGTTCTACGAAAGAAATTGCACTACGTCTATAAATACGTAAATATGCTTCCAGATAAAAACCTTCAAGCCATGGCCATGCCGTTCCCTGATGATAAGCATAATCGCGCTGCAACTGAGTTCCTACATAAATAGGATTATACCCTCCGCTTTTGGGACTCAAAGAGCGTAATCCTTTGGGAGTCAACAACTCTTTTGTTACAATATCCAATACCCCTTTACGTTGTTTTGCATCCAACGGAGAATAATCTAATGCTGCCGCAAGAATCATATTGGGACGAACACTCCAATCCATCATGTCGCCATCCACATAATCCAGCAAATAGCCATATTCATTCAAGAAAACATCTTTAAACGATTGTTCTACCTTTCCTGCCACTTGCGATAAGGAATCCTGCAAGACTTTATCCTCATCGGTATTTTCATCTTCCATTATTTCGGCTACAAATCGTAATGCATTATACCATAAAGCATTGAACTCGACAATATACCCCGAACGTGGGATGACTGGTCGGCCGTTTACCATTGCATTCATCCATGTGATAGCCTTATCCTTTCCTTCTGCATAAACCAAGCCGTTATCGTGCACTTGCAAATTAGGATGTTTATTTGCCAATATAAAACTCATTATGCCTTTCAATAAACAGCCATATTTCTCGCGAGCCGCAACTCGAGACACTTGCTTGGCATATTGCTGAATATTCCATACCGCCCATAATATCACATCCGGATGTTCTATTTCACAAACTTTCAAGTTGCTATGTTCACCCCTTATAAAAGCAAACAATGCCTTTTGAGCGGTATCCATCACCATTTCATATTTCTCTATTTCATCAATAGCCAACATCAATCCCGGCATGGAAACAAACATATCTCTTGCCCGACAATTGAACCATGGATACCCGGCAAGAATATACGATTCGCCATCTTGTTTATTCAAAAACTGATGAGCAGCATTTATCAAGCAATTTTTGAAATTACTACGCGGAATACGTCTTTCTGCTTCAACAGCAAACAAATCAATCAGCCCTTCCGTATTGATTTCAGATATCCCTGCAGAAAAAACAATAGGTTCGTCTTTTGTTATCTCCATTTCAAAATAGCCCGGCACATAAAGGTCTTCATTAAAATCGTACCCCCGTTCTTGCTCTCTGGGATATTCTAAACCACGATACCAATCCGGCTGGAAAACAAATGAATTTTCCTTGCTGAATTGCATATACAAATCGGGATATCCTGCGTACATGCATGTTTTAATTCCTTTTTGAACTCCGTCGTAGTGCTTATTTACTTGTGAGTTTTCATGTGTATATTGTCTTACACTACGAAATGCCAGATAAGGGCGGAAACGTAATAATGTCTTCGAGTGTGCTTCAACCAACGTATATCGAATCAGAATACGATTTTCATGATGGACAAACAATTTTTCCTTCTTTAAAACCACCCCCCCTACACGATAGATAGTTGTGGGCAATTTGTCACACTCGAAATCACGTATATATTTATGTCCTCTCGGACTAAAGTTATCACCATGATACTTATGCAAGCCTAAATTAAACTCAGCTCCATGCTGGATTACCGTTTCATCCAATGAAGATAATAGCACATGATTATCATCATCCATCCCTGGAACAGGAATAACCAATAAGCCATGGTACTTACGTGTATTACAATCTACAATTGTAGAACAATGATACGCACCAGAACGATTGGTTCGAAGAATTTCACGTGGTAAAGATTCCTCCAAATTCGTCATCAGCGTTTTGTCAAATCGTAAATAACTCATAGTTGTATATTAAGGTTAGTACTTAAGTTATCTATAAAATATTATTCATTTATCATCCCCTCAAAATTAATCATTAATTAAACAAAACAAAATGAAAACAGCGTTTTTTTTACGTTTTTACTTAATTTTTTTTTTAACATCACAGAGTATCCAACATTCACATTTCTTGATGATATAATAAAAAAGCCGCCTAAGAAATTCTTAGACGGCACTACGTTCCTATCTTTTTTCACGAAATGAGTTCAAATCCACAATACGGAACCAACACTTTCGGTATCCGTATTCCTTCTTCCGTTTGATTATTTTCCAACAATGCAGCTACAATGCGAGGTAAAGCCAATGCTGATCCGTTTAAAGTATGACATAACTCTATTTTTTTATCGCTTTTACGATATCTACATTTCAAACGATTGGCCTGATATGTATCAAAATTGGAAACAGAACTAACTTCCAACCAACGTTTCTGAGCTTCGGAATAAACTTCAAAATCGAAACACAAAGCTGCAGTAAAGCTCATATCCCCCCCACACAAGCGCAATATGCGATACGGAAGTTCCAATTTTTTCAACAAGTTCTCAACATGATCCAACATTTCCTGATGGGATTGTTTCGAATGCTCCGGTTTATCAATACGAACCAATTCTATTTTCGAAAATTCATGCAAACGGTTTAACCCGCGCACATCTTTCCCATACGATCCGGCTTCACGGCGAAAACACTGTGTGTATGCACAATTCTTAACAGGAAGCTGTTTTTCGTCTAAAATCACATCACGATATATGTTAGTAACCGGAACTTCAGCAGTCGGAATCAAATACAAATCGTCCAAATTGCAATGATACATTTGCCCTTCTTTATCGGGCAATTGTCCTGTCCCATATCCGGAAGCAGCATTAACAAGCGTAGGAGGCATGATCTCTTCATAGCCGGCAGCCCGAGCCTCATCCAAAAAGAAATTTATCAATGCCCGTTGCAAACGTGCTCCTTTCCCTTTATAAACAGGGAAACCTGCCCCGGTTATCTTGACTCCCAAATCGAAATCTATCAAATCATATTTTTTAGCCAATTCCCAATGTGGCAATGCGTTTTTAGGAAGTTCTGTTTCCATTCCGCCCATTTTCACCACTTCATTATCTTCTGCGCCAAAGCCTTCGGGCACCTCTTCATAAGGGACATTAGGAATTGTATACAGCAAGTTTTGCACATCAACCGCTGCCTGATCCATCTCTGCTTGCAAACTTTTACAGATTTCCTTAATCTCTGAAACATGCTTCTTGGCTTGTTCTGCCTCTTCTTTCTTATTTTCTTTCATCAGCACCCCTATTTTTTTCGAAATAAGATTTATTTCCGCCAAATTGTTATCCAACTGGCTTTGGGCACTTTTACGTTTATCATTCAACGCAAGAACTTCGGTGATAGTTTCTTTTGCTTTCGCAAAATGTTTTTTTTCCAATCCACGAATCACCTTTTCCGTATCTTCCGCAATTTGTTTAATAGTAAGCATATCTATTTTGTTTAATCAATTTCCGTTTTTTACGGTGCAAAGATAATTTTTTATCAAGATAAATAAAAAAAATAAGCCGACATTATCTAAAGAATGCTTTGACGAATACGTACCAATTTCACCAACAAATCGTCTATCAAATCAAGGCGTAACATATTGGCTCCATCGCTTTTGGCAACAGAAGGATTCTCGTGGGTCTCCATAAAAAGTCCGTCTACTCCAGCAGCAACCCCGGCTTTTGCCATAGTCTCTATCAACTGAGGCATCCCTCCCGTTACACCCGATTGTTGATTAGGCTGTTGCAAAGAATGAGTCACATCCAAAATAACCGGATAACCAAAACGCTGCATTTCCGGAATGCCACGATAATCGACAACCAAGTCTTGATATCCAAAGGTTGTTCCCCGTTCGGTCAGCAAGACTTGCCGATTTCCTGCATCGGCGACTTTTTCAGCAACAAAACGCATTGCCGCCGGAGACAAAAATTGTCCCTTTTTAACATTCACCATTTTATTAGTTTTCGCAGCAGCCACTAATAGATCAGTCTGGCGACATAAAAAAGCCGGTATTTGAAGCATATCCACATATTCGGCTGCCATTTCCGCCTCTTGAACAGCATGAATGTCTGTTACAACCGGGATATCAAATGTTTTATGAACCTTCGCCAAAATTTTTAAAGCCTTCTCATCACCTATCCCTGTAAAAGAATCAACCCGCGAACGATTGGCTTTCCGATATGAGCCCTTAAAAACATAAGGGATATGCAATTTATCTGTAATATTTACAATATGTTCTGCTATACGAAGTGCCATATCTTCTCCTTCGATTACACAAGGACCAGCAAGCAGAAAAAAATTATTACTACTTTTCAAATCTTCAAAAGAATACACCATAGAAATTATCAATTAGGAATTATTAATGTCATAGCTTCCGGAAGGATACCTATTTCAATCGGGAAATGCCGATCGAACCAAATACGTCCATCCAAACTGATTTCTGCATTTTGAGCCCGTAATATTTTAACAATTTTCGTCCGATACGGTTTTACTATTTTATGATTCAACAATCGCCCTTGTTGTAACATCCACAATCCCGATATAAGCTGTTTCAATTCCGGCCGATATACCAACGATACATCCAGCCATCCATTGTACGGAACAGCACTGGGAGTCAATCCATATCCTTTTGCGCTCCCTATAGCGACAGCCATCAATCGCCCACGCACATGTTCATCATTAACTTTCAGATGCATCCGATACAACTTCCGCTCAAACGCAACAAGGAACAAAGATGATAAATACGACATCAACGGGATACCCCAAAAACGTTTCGTTTCATTTGTAATACGAACAATACGGGCTCCCAGTCCTACATAAACAGCATTCATAAAATAGCGCGTCAAATGAGTCTCACCATTATAATAACAAAAAGTACCAACATCCACTTTCCGCAACCGCCTGTTCTTCAACACATCCACTGCCCTTTTAAAATCGCTGGAATCAAATCCCCAATATTTAGCAAAATCATTCCCTATCCCATTGGGAATAATGCCTAATGCAATTTCACATTTATTTCTCACATCCGAATTCATGATACCGTTGACCGCATCATTTATTGCTCCATCTCCTCCCACAACAACAATTGTACGATAACCATTATTTGCCATGGTACGAGCCAACCGCTCCACAGAGCCAAATCCTTCCGACTGTACATAATCGAACTGAATATCGCAATGCTCCATATAGCCACGGATATCTTTCCACCGCTTCTGCGCATTCCGACTCCCGGCTTTCGGATTATATATAACTCCCCACCGTATAGGTTCTATTGCCATAAACTATTCCTCCTTTAATAAGCCGCAAATTTCTTGCATTTTCTGTTCCATTGGCAGACATGCATCAATCCAATGAATCACAAAGCCGCGTCTCTCCATTCCACGAAACCAAGTCATCTGTCTCTTTGCAAATTGATGAATTGCTATTTCCAATTGTCTAAACATTTCATCATAACTTAATGTTCCCATCAAATAAAGAGTCAAAAACTTATATTCTAAACCATAATAAATCATATCGTCTGTAGAGATTCCGTTCGCAAGTAAGGTCCGGACTTCATCAACCATGCCTTGTTCCAAACGAAGTTTCAACCGTTGAGATATTCTTTCCCTCCGAACATCCCGATCTATCTTTATACCGATCAGCAAATTACTAAATTTCGGGAAAGAACAGAGTTCAACAGAATGTTTTTTATAATACTCTTCAATTTCAATCGCCCGGATTGCACGCTTAACCGTATCTACATCTGTTGTGTTATGTAATTTTTTATATTGAGACAACATTTCAGTCAATTCATCCAATGACTTATCAGAAAGCTGCATGCGCAATTCCGGATTCTCCGGTACAGGCAATAACTTATAACCTTTTAATACAGCCTCTATATATAAACCCGTTCCTCCACACAATATAGGCACATGAGCATTTGAGCGAACTTGCTGATATGCTTTTAAGAAATCACGCTGATATTCAAACACATTATATTTATAACCAGCATCTACAATATCTATCAAATGATAAGGAATAGAAACTTCACCTATTCTATAATCAGATAAATCTTTACCTGTTCCTAAATCCATTCCACGATAAACCTGCCGACTGTCCCCACTTATTATTTCACCTCCTAAACGTAAAGCTAACGATGCAGCCAATGCAGTTTTTCCCGACGCCGTAGGTCCTATCAGAGTAATCAAATCATAATTCATGTTTCTTTTCTGTTAATCTTTCTATCTTATTTAGACAACTTCATTGATATTTTCTCAAGAATATAAATAAGTAAAAAGCCTACAATCATCAGTATAACCGCTTCCGAAATATATGCATTCGGCAAAACATTCATTTCCATCAAAGATTTTTCTACTCCATCACTATCAACAAATGTTTCTACAGTCTCTTTCCATGGCCAAACTTTATTCAATGACCCAAGCATAAATCCTGTTAATACCGATAACGTAATATTCCGAAAATGTTTCAATGCATAAGATAGAATTCTCGAAAAACTCGTAATACCCACGCAAATACCAATGGCAAAAACCAATAAAACTATTATATTCAAAGTCTTTATGGCATCCATTATATAATAATATTTACCCAACAATACCAATATGAAACTACCGGAAATTCCCGGAAGTATCATAGCACAAATAGCTATGGCTCCACATAAAAAAATAAAAAGCAAGTTGGTAGGAGTTTCAGTAGGAGTAGCTATTGTTATATAATAAGCCAAAGCTGTACCTCCCATAAATCCTAAAACTGTTTTCCAATTCCATTCTTTAATGTCTTTTCCTACAAACCATGTAGAAGCCAAAACCAATCCGAAGAAGAAAGCCCATACTAAAATCGGATAAAAAGTCAATAACCAAGTAACCAGCCTTGCAAGTGAAAAGATACTGATTCCTATTCCTAAAATTAAGAAAAACAAAAAATTACCATTTATCATCTTCCAAAATGTTTTCCACTTTCCAGAGAAAAACATCTTTAAACTTGCTCCATTGATGCTTTTTATCGAATCAAGCAGTTCATCGTATATGCCTACAATAAACGCAATAGTACCTCCCGACACACCGGGAACCACATCTGCCGCACCCATACTCATCCCTTTCAATGTGAGTAATGCATACGATTTCCAATCCCGCTTCATCTCCTTTTATATCTGTTTATTATTTGTGTTCAATCTTGTCCTGCTGAAAAATCTTTTATGCGCTGTTCTTCACTCAACCGGCAAATTAACAACGTATCATTGTTTTCCGCTATAATGTATCCATCAAGTCCTTGTACTACTACTTTTTTTTCCTGCAATGCATGTACAATACAATTCCGAGTTTCATATACCTTTATATTATTACCTATACATACATTATTATGAGCATCCTTTCGGAAGTTTTCATGCAGTGCTCCCCATGTCCCCAAATCACTCCATCCAAAAGATGCAGGAAAAACATATATATCCTCTACTTTTTCCATAATTGCATAATCTACAGATATGTTTTCACACGTAGGAAACAATTCATTTAGCAGTTCTTGTTCTTTGTCTGTATAATAATAAGGTAACATCCGTTCAAAGACTTCAGCAATAGCTGGCTGATATACACGCAAAGCATTGACTATCGTATTGATATTCCAAATAAAGATACCTGCATTCCAAAAATAATTTTTACGTTGAAGATATCTCTGCGCTGTTTCCAAATCAGGTTTTTCTTTAAAAGCATCAACCCTATAGATTTCCTTATTTGAAGGACATGCCATCGTTAAATCGGCTTCTATATAACCATACCCTGTTTCCGGGCGTGTCGCCTTCATTCCTAATGTAACAATGGCATCCGAATCAGCCGTAAATTTCAATGCAGAATTAATGACACGTACAAATTCATTTTTATCCATCACAATATGATCGCTTGGAGTAACTACAATATTAGCTTTCGGGTTTTTAGCTTTTATTTTCCAACTCACATACGCAATACAAGGAGCAGTATTTCTTCTACATGGTTCCAACAAAATATGGCCAACCGGCAAATCCGGCAATTGTGACTTTACAATATCTGCATAATTCATTGATGTGACAACCCATAAATTTTCAGGAGGGCAAACGCCTTGGAAACGATCTACAGTCAATTGAAGTAAGGTTCTTCCACATCCCAACACATCAATAAACTGTTTCGGATACTCCGGAGTACTCATAGGCCAAAAACGACTTCCGACGCCACCGGCCATAATAACGACGTGATTGTTGTTTGCATTCATAATCTATGATTACTATTGTTTTTTGCAAATATAACGATTTCTTAAAAAAACATACTAACTAACAGCAAAAACAAATTTGTTTTATTTTTGTATAATCAATTTATTCATAACAATGAAACATTACCCTTGCATATTAACGATTGCCGGTTCCGACTGTTGTGGCGGAGCTGGTATCCAAGCCGACATTAAAACAATTTCTGCCTTAGGTGCTTATGCCACCAGCGTCATTACAGCTGTCACTGCACAAAATACATGTAAAATCACAGGCATACACTCTATCCCATCTGCTTTTATAAAAGAACAGATAGAAGATGTAATGAACGACATACACCCTTCAGGAATAAAAATAGGAATGATCAACAACGCAGAGACAGCAATTGTCATAGCGGAAAGCATAAAAAAATTCAAACCCGAGTTTGTTGTCCTTGACCCTGTCATGGTTTCCACAAGTGGAAGTTCTTTGATGGAAAAAGATGCTGTCCAAGCCGTAAAAGATCATCTGTTCCCTTTATCAACGCTAATCACTCCCAATATAAAGGAAGCCGAGGCGTTGCTTCAATGCGATATAAAAGAAAAAGAAGCTATGAAACAAGCTGCTAAAGAACTTTTACAATATGGCAGTAAGGCAGTCCTTGTGAAAGGAGGACACCTGCAACAAGATGCTATGTACGACATTTTACACATCTGCAACGAAAAAGAACCCCACATTTACTCATTACCGAAAATTGAAAGCACAAACACACATGGAACCGGATGCACTTTATCATCTGCCATTACTACATTCTTAGTATCAGGCATGCCGCTTCAAGTAGCTGTTTGCAAAGCCAAAGAATATGTTTATCAAAGCATCTTACACGGGAAGGATATCCAGATAGGTGCCGGGCATGGGCCTTTGAATCATTTTCACCATCCCATACCTTTACACATAATAGAAGATGGATCTGTTTCTTTATAACAAATTATATTTATCAGTTGCCGTACAGACTTCCGTTATTTATCACATAGATATATATTAATTATGGCAATTTAAAATTTATCGTTACCTTTGTGCCTTGACTATTCACCTTTTAATAATATAAAAACATGAAAGCATTTGTATTTCCTGGACAAGGTGCTCAATTCGTAGGAATGGGAAAAGACCTTTACGAAAATTCTGCCCTTGCTAAAGAACTATTCGAAAAAGCGAACAATATCTTAGGCTATAAAATAACCGATATCATGTTCAGTGGTACAGACGAAGATTTGCGACAAACAAAAGTAACCCAACCGGCTGTTTTTCTGCATTCGGTTATTTCTGCACTTGCTTCGGGAGAAAATTTCCAACCTGATATGACTGCAGGACACTCCTTAGGTGAGTTTTCCGCATTGGTTGCTGCCGGAGCTTTATCTTTCGAAGATGGACTGAGATTGGTATATGCCCGTGCCATGGCTATGCAAAAAGCATGCGAATTGCAACCTTCTACAATGGCTGCTATCATTGCATTACCCGATGCTACAGTCGAAGAGATATGTGCTAAAATCAATGCAGAAGGCGATATTTGTGTGGCAGCCAATTATAATTGCCCCGGTCAAATTGTTATCTCCGGAACAATAGAAGGAATAAACAAAGCATGCGAACAAATGAAAGCAGCAGGGGCTAAACGTGCTCTTCCATTAAAAGTTGGAGGAGCATTTCACTCCCCAATCATGAATCCGGCAAAAGTTGAACTTGAAGCAGCTATTAAAGCAACCGAATTTCACACACCGAAATGTCCGGTATATCAAAATGTAGATGCAAAACCACATACCAACCAAGAGGAAATCAAAGCCAATCTCATGGCACAACTTACTGCCTCTGTCCGCTGGACACAAACTGTCCAAAACATGATTGCCGATGGAGCTACCGAATTTATAGAATGTGGACCGGGAAGTGTTCTCCAAGGATTAATCAAAAAAATCGATAAAGAAGCAAACGCACACGGACTTATTTAGTCTTTTTCATCTTTCATCAAATAAAATCCCCATTACTTCGTACGCTTTTTATGCGACATCCGAAGCAATGGGGATTTCTTTATCCTTCAAAACCGGAAATATTTCAACACTTTATCTTTAAAATCTTCCCACCCCAAGCCGGCAAATCGACAGAAACAGGCTTAACCGGAGTAAACGAAAGCATCTCAACGGCATCGGTCAATAAATCGCGCGATTGGCATATTTCCATGGGAGTTATTTGTAAGCAGTCGAAAGCATGTTGAGGCACATTTACCGACACATGAACCGGTGCTTCATCGAAATTGACAACAATAAACAATAATTCTTTCTTATATTTTCGCAAAAAAGCAAACTGCCGATGCTCGTTAAACATCCATCCTCCTTTGTTTGCATACATCAAATCGAAGAAACTTCCTTTTACTATTGCCTTTTCGTTGTTGCATAGGTTCAACACCCGCTGATAGTACTTGCGAATTTCTTTTTCTCTCCCATTCAACAAATGGTCATTGAACTGCCCGTGATTGTTCCAACGACGGATTGTGTCTATACTCCAATAGTCAAAAATAGTAGTACGCCCGTCTTTCCCGCTGAATCCTTCACAATCCATGCCTTCTTCCCCCAATTCTTGCCCAAAATAAATCATCATCGGATTGGTATTCATGCATGCCGACACCAATAAAGCCGGGAATGCTTTTTGCGGATTGCCTGCAAAAAAATCGGATGCAATACGCTGTTCATCATGATTTTCCAAAAAGTTCAGCATGTGCGACTGAATATCGCTTACCTGCTGCCAGCACCCGGTAATTGCACTTGCTGAAGCATAGCCACAAACTAATGCGCGTAAGGTATCATATAGTCCTACCTTATCGTACAAATAGTCAAACTTCCCTTTATATAAATAGTTGCGATACTCATTGGGATTATATACCTCAGCTATGAATATCAAATCGGGATATACTTGCTTTATTTGAGGAATCATCCATCCCCAAAATTCACAAGGAACCATCTCCGCCATATCGCACCGCAAGCCATCAATTCCTTTGCTTGCCCAAAACAAGACAATATCTTTCATTTTTTTCCACGTATCCGGTACGGGTTGAAAGTGATTCCCGCTATGACCGACATAATCGATACCATAATTCAACTTCACTGTTTCATACCAATCGGTTTCATTGGGATATGCATCGAAACGGTCGTTCCCTGTTGCCTTAGCCGGATTTTCGGTATACCATCCCAACTCCGGATCATAGAAATCGATTTCCCCTTCTAACGGATGTCCGGGGATATAATAGAAATTATTATCAGCATCAAATCCTACGGTGTTATCATCTCCCTCCCCCAAATCTTTTATCCCTTCCGGTTTGGCATAAGAATGATATTGGCGTGCCACATGATTGGGAACGAAATCCATAATGACTTTCAAGCCGTTTGCATGCGTACGTTTTACCAACGCTTCAAACTCCGCCATACGTTGCGTCACGTCTACAGCCAAGTCGGGGTCGATATCATAATAGTCGCGTATGGCATAAGGCGACCCGGCTTTCCCTTTTACCACAGATGGATGATTCCGGGCAATACCATACGCAGAATAATCTGTCTGCGAAGCATGTGCTATCAGTCCTGTATACCAAATATGGGTAGCTCCCAAATCCTTTATTGCCTGCAACACCTTATCGGAAAAATCGTTCATCTTTCCACATCCGTTCTCTTCTATACTGCCATCTCGTTCGTTGCAAACCTCACTATTTCCAAACAAACGGGTAAAGACTTGATAAATGATTATTTTCTTGTTCTCCATATCTATGTTTTTAAACTCCCAGTTATCGCTTCAATAAACTTATCTTCAGATTCAGTTTAAAATAATACTTACCGTTTTCACGCTCCAAATAACCATATTTATATTTCTCTACCGAACCTTTTTCCAATCGTGTATGATAAAACAAAAAATCGGCAAACTGTTTCCGGAAAGCATTCCCATAACCTGTCACTTTCCCGTCGCCTGTCACAAACAAGAGTCCCGATATTGCGTTATCTCTTCCTGTATATGTTTTCAAAGGGCGCATACCTGTTGCCAATGCCAGCAATGTTTCTTTCACTTTATATTCGTAAAAACCTTGTTTATGAATCAGTTCATCGTTTATTTTCAGTGGGTTCTTGACCTTTATGCTTTCTGTCAAATCTGATATTTTCGTAATTCCTTCAAGCCACATTGTCCGTATCATTTCGCCCCATAACCGTCCGGCATGCAAATCAATCATCGACAGACTGTTCCGGAATACCTTATCGGCAACATCACTATATTTCAGCACGCCTCCCAGCCGTTCTATCATCAGCATACGTTCCGTCACATTGCCCGGCTCTCCTGTTGCATTAATCTTGTTTACAGTAGGAACAGCAAACCTTATTCCGGTTTGCTCGAACTTGAAATTCGCAGCACGTCCTTCTAATAAAGAAAGCACACCTCCTACCCGAGAACGAAAGCAGAACCCCACAAACGGCGCTTCTTCCCCATAAAACGCAATATGCAAGTCAGTACGGTCTTCTGTCTTTGCTTCTAAATCATAAATCGAAACATCATTTAAAAATTCCTCTATGCCATCGGGGGAAGTAATCTCATTCGAATCTCCTTCATGCAAAGCTTGCAAAA
>DXCG01000160.1 GCA_019116145.1 Candidatus Phocaeicola gallistercoris | reverse complement strand
TGAAAATCCTTGTGTCCCCGGTTCGATTCCTGGTGGCACCACTTTGAAAAGACTAATTATCAGCAGTTATCTAAATCAGATAGCTGCTTTTTTCTTTATAATTCCTCCGTTTCCCCTATGATTTGACCTGTTTTAGCCGCAGAGTTAAACCGAGAGTTAAACCAAGCACGGTAAACGACCTGTTCTGTGAGTAGATAGAACGGCTGAAAGATGAAGGTAGGCATGACTATCACTGTCAATGCCACGTGGCATAGCAGTGCGTATTGGGGTATCGGAGGCAACGAGAACAACACTTAGGAAGGCTGGAACTGGAAAGGGGAAATGTTGAAACAGGGCGATGTGATAGAAATTGTATGCGCCGAGATAGATTCCTACAACCCGCCGTGTGCCAAGGAAGAGAAAAGCATGTACACCACAGCAACCGACATAGACCCGGTACTGCGAGAACGCATGTTGCAACGCTACTATCGGCTGAAGAAAATTCTGGAAAAAGAAGGATTATTGTGACGTATTGATGCGTTTCTTTTCTATAAAAGCCCATCGATTTTCCTGAGATTTATCAGCATGTTTAAAAAAAACATTTTATTATTTCTGAAAAAACAAATTCATCCGATACGGCATTACACAGATGTTAAAAACAGAACCGTGCAATAATCCTTATCGGATGAATCTTATTTAAAGTCTGTAATTATTCTCCTGCCGGGAACAATAACATCAAAGCGGGAATACCTGAAGCTGAATAACTGTCGACAACCTCATCGGAAGCCACAGGTTTCACATAATCGCCTCCACACAATTCGCGTTTCTTATCGCGGTTCTTCCATCCGGTTTCTATCGTACGATATATAAAAGGAAGATATTGCTCCTGACCGCAATCATATACCAGCATCGCTATATACTGAGCAAAGATTGCCGTATAAATACCTTGTTCTATACCACTCTCGAATGGCAGGACGCCATGTTCCTTCGACATTTCGCCACAAGTATAATCGGCACCCAATTTTGCATAATCTAAATATTGAGTCTCACCGGTTGCACGATAAAGCAGAACAGACGCTCCTATGAAAGTTGCCTGATTGTAAACGTGTGCTTTCCAATCAGGATTACCTTTACCATGCCGACTGTCGGCAATACGACCGGTCTCTTTATTAAGCAAATTATCAATTCCCCACTGATAAATTTCTTTTGCTTTTGCAAGATATTCTTCCTTCGTTTCTTGCACAGGGATTGCTTCATTCGAAGATTTTCTTCCGGAAGGAACATTGTTATACAATGTCATAGCAGCCACAACTGTAGGGAAGTTAATACATGCCATTTTTCCATCAGTATCGCTGTTGTTT
Organism: Candidatus Phocaeicola gallistercoris; assembly: GCA_019116145.1. Classification (GTDB taxonomy): domain Bacteria; phylum Bacteroidota; class Bacteroidia; order Bacteroidales; family Bacteroidaceae; genus Phocaeicola; species Phocaeicola gallistercoris. Next base: position 11,446 of record DXCG01000160.1, on the reverse strand, counting down.
GGTTTCGGATTACGAATAGGTTGCCACTGCCAAAACATTCCACCACGATATTTATCATACGACCCTGTATCGCCAACCCGTTCTGAGCCATACCACACCCGGCTAAAACTGGCTTCAGCCAAACGTAAATACTCTTCATTGCCAAACAACTGATAAGCACGGGCTAACGTAATAGTCCACCACTGAATATCATCATAAATAAACCAACCGGTATTTTCATTGTTATTGTGAAAATCGAAACCGGCATACTGTGCCTTATTTCCTTCAAAAATGCTACGGCTCAAATCGGCATATCGTTTTGCCCGTTGTTCATCGCCCAAAGAACGTGCCAACCGATAAGCATTCATTGCCATATCCAAATAAATAGGCTGGCACCATATTGCAGCAGCTCCATTGGGACGGTCGACAGCATACTTATACGAAGTATTGGTCTTATATATATACTTATTGAGATCCAACAAATTCTTGTTAAAACCATCGTATGCACTCCATACATCTTCGTTGGTATATGTTATATGCCCTGCACACGCATTTTCTGCCCATGTACACAACGTTATCAGCATACAACAACATCCTATTACAAACTTTTTTTTCATGAGTCATTCTTTTTTAGTAATTATAACACATTCTTATCCTCATCAAAGCCAATTATTCATACGTATTTGGGAAGGCCGAAATGCGCAAACGAGCAGCTCCCATCGGTATTAATGTAATAGCTTCTTTCTCCTCTTTCACTGCATTTTCCGGAGGAAGCACACCACATAAATTTGTTTCGTCTATCGTCCACGAAGGAATGCGACGACCAGTTGCTTTCACTTCCAGAGGCACAGACTCTATAGTAAACGGATAATTGTCTTCCGGCCATTCCTTATGAACAACCTCTAAACCAGACAACGGATTATCTTTATCGAGTACTAAAGCATAATTCCATGGAGAATCAGGATAAATCTCAAAAGTAGGCCATTTCGATGCATCTGCATTTTCTTGCCAACGAGAATCCCAAATTGCAGTTTCTTTACTGTCACGTTTTACATAACGTTCTTTTATTTTCAACGATAAAGTTAATGGTCCATAATTTACACTGACGCTGTTCCGATTCGCCTGCCAAGTACGCATGGTCAATTGCATTGGCAAAGAAAGAAGAATTTTATCACCATCCTTCCATTCGCGTTCCAAACGAACATATTTCCCGCCATCAATATCAGCCTTAACTAAACGGTCATTAACTTTTACTTCTGCCCCTGCTGCCCAAGCAGGAATACGAAGATAAAATGGGAAACGAACATTTTCTTTGCTTTCTATGGTGAAAGATACCGTTTCATCGAATGGATAATGGGTTTCTTCATGCAACACAATTTCCTTAGCATCGGCAACTTTCACATGTGTAGTCGATGCGGAATACAAAGCAGCGGCAACACCACCATCGGTTGTCGCTAAAATCAGATGATTTGCATAATAAGGCCATCCCATGCCATGATTATGTTGACAGCAACGACTGCTAAACGGGTTCATAGCCAAGAAAGGTCCGTTATTATCAATACCCGGTGCATGGTTTTTCGAATCACTTTGTACCAAATTGGGTGAGGTAATATAACGTAAAGCACGAAAATCGGGCATTAAAGCAGCCGGATAAGAATTAAAAGCAACATCTTCACAGTTATCTGCCCACATCGGATCGCCGGTCATACAAAGCAATATCTCATCGGAAGTCATTTGCTCTACCATTCCGCAAGTTTCAACTCCTTGACGTGGGTCAATATAACCGATACGACTATTTTCATCGCCTCCAAACATTCCCCCGGGAACCTGTCCAAAGCATCGGCGAACCAAATCAAAGACATTATACGATGCTTGCAAATGAGCGGAATCGCCTGTCAACATATAATATGTAGCCGGCTCACGAAATCCTTGAGCTATATTTACATTATGCCAATTGGGTAATCTGGCAGGATCTGTCCAAACGAAACTTGTCCGATGCAGTTTCTCAAGCAATTCCAATAACTTTTTATCACCTGTCCGATTATATAACCACATTACACTTAACATATTATCGCCCGCACGACTTCCTTCCCAATATCCTTTCAACATCTTTTCGTCCGGAACAGTCAGTTGCCAATGGCAATAATCGGTCATTACATCAATAACACGTTCATCACCAGTGTATTCATAATACGACTGCATACACCACATCATCAACATCTGCACCCACAATTCCCGTACACCATTACTCTCATTAATAGGACCAAAATATCCATCGGGCTGTTTACTTGCAATAGCCCCTTCAATCCAACGCTTTGTTTCAGCAATCATCTGTTCATCTTCTAATATATAAGCCAAATCGCCATAACCGCGTAACCAATAAGGAACTTCCTCCCAACCATGATCTCCTCCATTGGAAAGCCAAGCATTGTTGTTCTTATCTAACCATGCACTAATTTCGCCCAAATGCCCATTCAATCCATCACGTTGACGTTCCAAACATTCACGTAGCCATCCTTCCGGCTTTATACTTCCCACTGGTAGTTTGACGAACTGCAATTGATGCAAAGGAGCCCGATTGGATACATAATTCGTATAATTTGTATCCGTAATCGGTCTATCTACTATTTGCACTTCTGTTGAAACCTCAGAGCATGAAATTAATGCTCCCTGTCCAACAAATGCCATTAATCCACCCAACAAAAATAAAGAAACCTTGTTTTTCATAAATATATTTATTAAGAATAAAAATAATTTTCCAATGATATCAACCTACAATATAAACGGCATTCTTACCGAATATTTTATACATACATGCAACGAACAACCAGCCTACAGCAAATATACATATTGACATAAGCGGTACTTGTAACGGAATTGGAATCGAAGAAGGACCTATCAACAAGAAAAATGGTCCCACAATAAAATAATGCACAATATAAATGCCGAAACCATATTTCGTCGTTCTTGCTAAAAAACGGACGATAACTTGATTGTTAATACGTATTTTTTGTAACAATAAAAACACAGCAGCTGTCATAATAGCAACATTCGGGCTACAGAAAGTGAAAAACAATTCCATTTCTTCTTCTGTAGAAGTACTGTCTGCCGCCGCAGATGAAAAGCCAGCCCATGTAATATAATATCCTATAATAAACAATATAACACATATCGATATGGTTTTTCCGATTCCCCAGTCATTTCCTTTTTTCAAAAAGTGACCTAACATCAGATATCCATTGAATCCGGCAAAATAGTAAAATAATCCATAAGCATTCCAAGTAGCCTCACCAAATAAATAATTAACTCCAAATAACGGAGCTATATAAGCATTCATATAAGGAAGGAACAACGAAACGAACCATATTCCTAAATAAATACGCTTTTCTTTATTGGTTGCTTTCTCAATCCATGCAGAGAAAAAAGGCATATAAAGATATAACCCTATCAACAAATACATATACCACATGTGATTTTCTTTGAAGCTGAACTGAAAAGGAATCATTGCCACATCTTTCAAAGCATCTTCCAATGCTTGCGACTCGCTCCCTTGAGTATAGCAGAAGAAATCACCAATAACTTCTTTGGGCAATCCTAACAATCCTGTAAACCAAGGGAATAAATTGTAAAAAACAGACCATATAATGATAGGAAACAATACACGTAAAATACGCTTTTTATAAAAATCTGTCATTGTCTGCTTTACCGGCAACAACAACAGCCCTGTCATCATTGCAAATAAAGGAACGGAAGGACGGAAGAAAGAGCCATAATTAGCAGCCCATTGTGTATATTCCGGGATATCACGCATCGCCGGAGAGATATAAAACGGATCGATACAATGTACACCTATTACCATCAACATTGCAACAATACGTACAACATCCAACCATACAATCCTTTCTGATTGCCTATTTATTGTATTATCCATATTTACATTATTAAAAAATGGTATTCCTGTATTCCCGGGAATACCATTTTATGCAACAATCACTTGATTCTATTTCTCTTTACTAAATGAATACGGAGCATCTCCTGAAGAAATTCCTCTTTCATAATTAGGCTGGTCGACCATTTCACATTCTACAGTACCGCCTTGTAATAAATCTGAATGAGTGAAATAATTTTTGGTATATTCTTTTCCATTAAAAGTCATCTTACCAATATAAAAATTCTCCGGACTATTCTCTGGTGCATTTATTACCAAATCTTTGCCGTTTTCAAAATGAATTGTTGCCTTCTTGAACAATGGTGCACCCAATACATATTGATTACTACCCGGACATACTGGATAAAAGCCAAGAGCGGAAAATACATACCAAGCAGACGTCTGTCCATTGTCTTCATCACCGCAGTAACCATCGGGAGTCGGACTATATAATCGGTCCATTACCTGACGAAGCCAATATTGGGCTTTCCATGGCTGTTTAGCATAATCGTACAAATATATCATGTGCTGAATAGGCTGATTACCATGTGCATAATTACCCATATTCATTACGGTCATTTCACGAATTTCATGAATTACACCACCATAATAACTATCGTCAAATACAGGTGGAACAGAGAAAACAGAATCAAGCATTGTAACAAACATGTCATCACCTCCCATCAAGTCTATCAATCCTTGGGGATCGTGGAAAACAGACCAAGAATAATGCCAACTATTTCCTTCGGTAAAGGCATCTCCCCATTTCAAAGGAGAGAACGGAGCTTGGAATGTTCCATCGGCATTCTTACCCCGCATCAGTTTACTTTCCGAATCGAACAGATTTTTATAATTCATTGCACGTTCTGCATACAATTTTATTTCTTTCTTGGGTCTGTCTAATGCTTTAGCCAACTGATAGATACACCAATCATTGTAAGCATATTCCAAAGTACGGGCTGCATTTTCATTAATCTTCACATCGTAAGGTACATAGCCCAGTTCATTGTAATATTCATGTCCTAAGCGTCCTGTCGAAGCGACTTGCGGATGTACATGGTTAGCTCCATAAACCAATCCTTCATACAATGTTTCCACATCATCTACACATATACCTTTCATATAAGCATCGACCAACACAGAAGCTGAATTATTTCCTACCATACAGCCTCGATGTCCCGGACTTGCCCATTCGGGGAAGAAACCACTTTCTTTATAAGTATTAATCAAACCTTCCTGAATTTCCTTATTAACCGATGGATAAGCAAAATTCAATAATGGGAACAAACAACGGAATGTATCCCAGAAACCTGTATCGGTATACATATATCCCGGTAAAACGTTTCCATTATAAGGACTATAATGTACTACTTGCCCTTGTGCATCGATTTCATAAAATTTACGAGGGAATAAAAGAGAACGATACAAACAAGAATAGAACGTACGGTATTGATCTAAATTGCCACCCTCAACTTCTATCCTTCCCAAAACATTATTCCACGCATCTTTTCCTTTCTGTACCAATGTTTGGAAATCGTCATCTCCCAATTCTTTCATATTTTGCAATGCTTGTTCAGGACTGATAAACGAAGAAGCAACACGGGCATGTACAATTTCCCCTTTCCGGGTAGAGAAACCTATTATGGCTCCTGCATGGTTTGCCTTTTGTTCTACAGCCCCTTCGGACACATTCTTATCGGCTACGGTAGCTGTATAAGTAAATGGTTTATCAAACTCTATCACAAAATAATTTTTAAAGTTCTCGGGCACACCTCCACTGTTCCGTGTCGAATAACCGATTATACGATTATTGGCTGCATCGATTTTTACATACGAACCTCTGTCGAACGCATCGATTACCACATAAGAATGCTCATTCTCTGGGAATGTGAAACGAAACATTGCAGCACGCTCTGTAGGTGTAATTTCAGTTACCACATCATACTCAGCCAAATAAACTTTATAATAATAAGCTTTTGCTATTTCTCCTTTATGAGCAAACCAACTGCCTCGTTTATCTTCATCGAACTCGGCGCGACTTGTCATCGGCATTATCGAAAATTGACCATAATCATTTATCCACGGACTGGGTTGATGTGTTTGTTTAAATCCGCGGATTTTAGTTGCTGTATAAGTATACTGCCACCCATCACCCATTTTTCCTGTTTGCGGGGTCCAGAAATTCATACCCCACGGACGTGCTATAGCCGGATAAGTGTTGCCGGTAGACAATTCAAAAGTCGACAACGACCCCATCAAAGGGTTTACATAATCTGCATAATCTACCGCTCTCACGATACCGGCAAAGAAAAGCAACATTGAAAATAAAAAAGATGTCTTTTTCATGATATATAACTTTATTATTAAAAATTTTCTATTTACAAATATCTCAAAAAAGATTACAACTGATACAATAGTAACAGTTCATAAAATAGCAATTTCAGACCAATCGCGTCTGCTCTATAACAAAAATAGATATTTCTATTTCGACGGACAAATTTCTCTTTGCGTTTTATACAATTTGCCTACATATTTTTTCAATTGTCCTTGAAATATTTTTTCTTTGTATTTAAAATAAAAAACACACATGAAATCTATACTTTTCATTCTAACCTGTACAATTATTGCATGTTGCAGTAATTGCCAGATGAAATCACAACAAGATACTGCACTATCAGATATAGACAGTGCAAACTCTTATACAAACCCTTTGTTACAACGAGGCACCGAGCCTTGGGTCATCTACCATGACAGTTTCTATTACTATACACAAAGTACCGAAAACGAAATTTCTTTATGGAAGACATCCGATTTAACTCAATTACGGACTGCCATGCACAAAATTATTTATGACCCGAAAGGACAAGTCGGGCATGCACACATCTGGGCTCCCGAGTTGCACTTTATCCAAGGGAAATGGTTCCTTTATTACACTGCCGACGATGGGAATACAGACAATCACCAATTGTATGTTGCAGTAAACGATTCTACCGACCCGATGAAAGGAGCATTCATTTATAAAGGACACATTGTTACCGACAAACAGAAATCATGGGCTATACATCCCAATACATTCTTCATTGATGACAGACAATATCTGATATGGAGCGGATGGCAAACAAAAAGAGCAGACGAAGAGACACAATGCATCTATATCGCCTCCATGGAAAATCCATGGACTTTATCTTCCGACAGGATACTTATCAGCATTCCTACTTACGAATGGGAAAGACAATGGATTTGTCCTGACGGGAGTCAATCGGCTTATCCTATTTATGTGAATGAAAACCCACAGGCTTTTATTACTCCGACCAAAGTAAACATTTACTATAGCGCAAGCGGATTATGGACTCCCTATTATTGCATTGGAAAACTGGAAGCAGACATCGACAGTGATTTATTGGATCCTCACTCATGGAAAAAGTACTCCGAACCGGTTTTTATGCATAATGCCAAAGACAGCATATTCAGCCCCGGAGGAAGCGTGTTTTTCTATTCTCCAAAACGCTCTAACTGGTACATGATCTACCACGCACGAAATAAACCCAACGATGCACCCGGAGAGATTGATTCACGCAGTCCGCGCTTACAACCTATACAACAATCTCCTAATGGCGACTTGATTTTAGGGAAACCTATACGCATAGACAGCTTGCTTCCTTGTCCCTAAATTAAGATATCTTACCGGAATTTCCTATTTGTAAAATGCGTTCTTCAAACTCATCTTTATTAATGATGGTTTTATTCCGTATCTTCGTCCGATAGTTGTACACCGTACTCGTTGAACAACGTAAGAAGCTTGCTATTTTTGTCCCGTCGGTTATACCTAAACGGATTAATGCGTAAATACGCAATTCCTTATTCAGTAAAGTACCTGCCTTGGGAACTATCCGTTCTTCCGGATTAAGCAATGCATTAAAATCTGTTACAAATGTCGGATACAAATTCAAGAATATACTATCGAAATGATTATACAAAGCTGTAAGTTCATCATCGATCAATGATGTAGACTTCAATCGTTTCAACAACTTTTCATACTGGCGGTTGACAGTCAACTTATATAAAGAAGTTTGATATTCTTCCATCTTAACGATATAATTTGAACATAAGCCAAAAAATTGTGCGATAAATTGTTCTTTCACACTGTTCGTCTCTTGTAGCTGACAATTTTTGGCGTTCAACAAATCGTTAGCATCATTCAATTGGTCATTCAGTTTTTGTAACTGCGCATTGCTGACAGACAATTTCTCTTTTATACCTTGCGTTTTCTTCATTTGGCGATAAATACATATTATCAGCACAACAAAAAAGAGGGCGAAAACCGCTAATAAAGAAACAAGAACAATAAGACTCGACTTTACTTTCATCTCTCGCTCCTGATATGCTGAACTGATAAGAGTATAAAAACCATACATCTGAGTAGCCCGGAACTGAATTCCTGAAGCAAGGGCATCGTCTATTGCCGACTGTGCATATTTAAAGGCTTTTTCTAAATCGTGATTTTTATAACTAATCAATGCCAAACTTTGAAGTGAATAGTTCTCCAGTGTGGCATTATAGATATCGGCTATAGCGGAACGCATAAAATAAATTTGTTCATCATCATACAACTGTTCCATACTACTTATACAAGCCAACTGGCAAGTTATTATCGCATATCGGGTACTCCATTCTTCTTCAGCCATTAGTAACTCTTGAAACATTTGTTTTGCCTTCTCCGGATTTTTTTCCATTGTCCGGTTTGCAATATGTTTTTTATAATCGAAAGAAGAACGATCGGCTACCGAAAGATACAGATCCAAATATTTTTCCTTCTGTGGAATGTACTGATTACGTGAAGTAGATACACTATAATAGTCCCAAAAAGAATAGTATGTAATGTAATAGTTTGCCAACAAATAACGTGACAATTTCGTTTCATCGATATCTAATAGCAGTTGCTCTGCTTCTCTGTACATCCCGCCCATAGAGTAAGACAACGACAAATTCAGGCTAGCATCGACTTCTTTTTCAAAATCACCTAAAGCCAATGCTATTTCTATATTCCGCTTCGCATAAAAAATAGCAGAATCGACATTCAGTTTCTGGTATTCATCGTACAATTTCTCATTGATCCTATATTCCTCACTCAAACTTGCGGTTTTTAACTGCTGCTTGATTTTGCTGATTTTTTCTTGCTTCTTCTGAATAAACTCTTGCTTCCGGTCAATCATTTCACTCAAAGAGTCGGACAATAAAGAAAGGCGTTGCCCATATCCTAACACAATCCCCATGTGTAAGAATAAGAGCAACACACCTATCTTTTTTACAAGAACCATTTCCCCTTTAACAATGCTTAAAAACACATCTATTCTATAACTGCCGCAAATCCACCATTTCTTGCCAAACGAAGAGTCAACTGATCACCCGCTTTCACCGTTGCTTCCTTTTTCCGATAATCCATAGCCTGGCGATTTGCATTTATTCCATCTTCGAATGAGGTCATTTTATATTCTTTCCCTTCGTCCAAAAAATCAAGATTGACAACAAAATTGCGTTGCTGCTGCTTATTGTTTGTAATAGCACCTATATACCATTTCGCCCCTTTGCGCTTTGCAACTACTACATATTCACCAGCTTCTGCTTCCAACGCAATTGTTTCATCCCATATTTGAGGTACTTCCGAAATAAAATGTGTACAGTCTTCATTCCGATAATACAATGTCGGATTGTCTGCCATCATTTGTATGCCGCTTTCGAATACAATATATAATGCCAACTGATATGCGCGTGTTCCCATACTAGCTGAATTCGGACGATTCGACTGGTAAACCTCGGGCTGCATACTTATCATTGCACCCGGTGTATAATCCATCGGACCTACTGCATTTCGTATAAACGGCAAATACAAACTATTATCCGGATGGCATCCTCCCATCTGTTCCATTCCTCTCACTCCTTCATACGACAAGACATTAGGATACATATATTCTAATCCTGAAGGCTTAAACGACCCGTGAAAATCCACGAACAAATGGTGTTTGGCTGCTTCTTTTGCTACGCGTTCATAGAAATTTACCATCCATTGGTCGCTTCTATCCATGAAATCGATCTTAACTCCTTTCACGCCCCATTCCTCGAACGTCTCGAACAAGTCGAAATTATTTTCAACAGTCAACCATGTAAGCCATAAGATTATTCCGACATTTTTTTCTTTCCCATAACTGATTAACTCATGTAAATCGACGTCCGGATTTGGAGTAAATGGGTCTCTGGTACTTTTTGCCCATCCTTCATCCATCAAAATGTACGGAACATTATAACGTGATGCAAAATCAATGAAATACTTATAGGTTTCTAAATTACACCCCGAAACAAAATTCACATCCGGTCCATAAGGAATTGCTCCATTCCACCATTCCCAACTTGTTAGCCCGGGCTTAATCCAATCGGTTTCTTTTAATTGATTACTTCCTGCAAGTTGATATGTCATTGTATTTTCTATCAGTTCAGCATCGTTGTCGCATATAACAAAATACCGCCACGGGAAAGAGCGGTCTCCATGGGTAGCAGCGATATAATTTCCTTCTTTTGTTATTCTTACACTTCTATCTCCATCTGGTGTCCATTCTAATGGGACTTTCGGAAAAGTTGATACCATCCCATTATTTCCATCCGACTGAAAGAATAATGCCGGATAATCTTTCAAATCTGATTCACTCATCAAGATTTTGCATCCTTTCTGCGTATCTATCAATAAAGGCAACATCGCCACTGCCGATTTTGAAGTTTCCCATTTATCACTCATTACATGATCATATGGTTCCTCATAAGCGGTCTTAAATGAACCAGCTTGTTGCAAATGAAGCAAATACGATTCTGGGAAAGTGATATGAAGATTTTCATTCTTTACACAAAGAGAATCTTTCTGAGTTGATAAAAAACGATATGCAATTCCATTATTGAATGCCCTAAATTCAACATCATACCCTCCTTTCAACTGTAATTGCAATTGATTATATTTATTTTGAACGGTTGATTGCTTCAATGGGAACAAGGGAGACATCATATCATCAACCGATTGACGTTTTACCCTGATAACTTGTGGTTCCTCCCCCCATTTTCGGTCATTAACATCCATTTGGATATCACATTTATCAAACAACCATAAATTATTATACATAACATTATAGGATATATCATCACCTACCGATATTAGAATTTGAATATTTCCATCGGGAGACAATAATTTATAATCTTTACTCAAAATTGGCAAACAACCCAATAAGATAAGTAGAAATAAAAGAGATGTCTTTTTCATGATTATAATCTTTGATTACAAATTTAAGAAATATGAAAACAAAAATAAAAAATCACATATAATTTTCCAAAAAACAGCAGGACTTTTTCACTATCCCCCATGGCACACACCCACAAAAAAAAGGAACCCGGCCACTGTTGGTGACCGGACTCCTGCAACCAAACGTAAAACGGCGACTACCTACTCTCCCACCAAAAGGCAGTACCATCGGCGTGACGAAGCTTAACTTCTCTGTTCGG
>DXCG01000159.1 GCA_019116145.1 Candidatus Phocaeicola gallistercoris | reverse complement strand
ATGTTCTGAATGAAAGAATATATGTGCTTGGTGAATTATCCAAAACCATCAGCAAAAGAAGTGAGGATTATTTAAATAATGTTTGGCGTAATTCGACTGTAAGATATTTGTCAAATGAATTACGTCACGATATTGATTCAAAGACCAATCAAGCGACATCTCTTTTGAACAAGTTGGGCGAACAGCATTCGTCTGCTTGCTCTAAATTAGGAATTCAGGTTAATCCGTCTTTGAATGGAAACGCCACTCTGGTTGAAATACTGAATTTTGCAGCCAAGTCCCCAGTAATTCCAGAGGAATGGGTATTTGATCACAATGCTGATTCATTAATAAAGAAGGCGTGTGAATATAAAGAATCCGTTGAGGAAATTCAGCGTATTTCAAAAAAACTGAAGGAAATATATAACACAGAGAGACTGTCTTTTGATGCGACAAAATGCAAAGATAATTTAACCTCTTTTATGTCGCAACTTCAAAACAGAATCAATAGCGAAGATGGCAACCAGTTAACATCAAACATAGATGGAATACATTCTGATCTATTACAGGCGACAACTAAGCTTAACGATCTGTTTACATCTGCGGAGAAACTTGGTCCTAAATTAGGAATACCGGTGCCAAAGACTATCAATCAAATAATTTCATTTGTAAAGTCAGTGTCCGCAATAGGAGAGATTGTAAATATCAGGCCTACGAGAAAATGGTTTGACACAAATGACCTCAATCGTATAAAGTCAGACTTGGAAGCTCATAAAACTTGCCACAACTCTCTCAATGCTCGACAGAGCATATTATCTCGTTTTGACAATGAAATATTATCTTTGGATTTCTATCCTATTTTACAAAGATTTAGAGGTGATTATAGTTCATTTTTGCGAGTGTTCAAGAAAGGTTACCACAATGACCTTAAACATCTGACTTCTTATTTGTCTCAAGGTGGGAAGTTGTCCTATGAAGATGCTTTATCTACCTTGAATTCTCTCAAGCTTATTTCAGATAATCAAACCATAATTGATGCTGACAAACATCAATATGAGGAAGTTTATGGTGAATATTATCAAGGTGTTAACACTCAGTGGGATATCGTTTTATCGGCTATAGACACATTTAGAAAAGTCCTAGATCAACTGCATTCAGTTACGCCAGAATTCATCAGAATTACATCCTGCGGACAGTTGCCATCCTCTGAGATTTCGCAATTCAATATGCAAAGTTCGTCAAGTTATATTGATGAGCAATTAAGGATATTGAAAGCGATTCTCAAGGTTAAAATCGACGAAACTTCCATATGGGATAAGATTAATACATACTCACTTGAGACTATATCTTTGGCTGAAAAATTCATTGAAGAGTACAATGCCTTAATGAATATTCGCAATACGCCGTGCGATTATGAATCAGCCATTTCTGATTTGGATTTATCAATCTCATTGAAAGATCTGAATAATCAACTGGCAAGACAAAAAGACAAAATCAGAGGATTTTACAAAGATTTTTATAACGGACTTGAGACGAATTGGGATGAATTGATAGAGGCTCTTAAATACGCTGCTGGATTAAAAGAACTTGCGACACAGTATAGTTTACCTGATTCGTTTGTTAAAGCTGTATGCAATGATAAAAATATTATATCCTATTGTGGCGATACGAGCGGAAAAATATCCGCACTTAGAGATTCAGCAAGTGAATATATAGACTGGTTTGCATCTCTTTTTAACAATGAAGAAGATTTTTATCAGACAAATATCCTAGATCTTTCCAGAAGGATGTCTCTTTGCCGCGATAAAAAGTATTTGTTGGAAGAGTGGGTCGATTACTGTTCTAACAGAGAAAAGTGCGATAAACTCGGTCTTGGTACATTTATTAAACAAGTTGAGGGATTGGAAATAGATTCCAACTACATTACGGATGCATATCTTAAAAGATTTTATCGTCTTTGGCTTGATGCAATTCTTCCAAAGTTTCCTGCCGTGCAAGATTTCAGGGGAAGAATACAAGCACAAACTATTAGCGAATTCTGTGAGTTAGATAAAGGGCAGTTCAAAATTGCACGAGCACGAGTTCGAGAACGTGCATTAAGTAGAATTCCGGACTTCAATTCAATTAATGTTGCAAGGGATGAGATTGCAATATTGAAAAGGGAACTTAACAAGCAAAGGAGACTTATGCCATTACGCAAGCTCTTTATGACAATTCCAAATCTCATCACGGCTTTGCGTCCTTGCTTTATGATGTCTCCTCTATCTGTAAGTGTATTTTTGGAAGCTCAAAGTTACAACTTTGATTTGGTCATCTTTGATGAGGCATCGCAGGTTCATACTGAGGATGCTATTGGAGCCATAATGCGAGGCAAACAGACCATTATTGTCGGAGATACAAAGCAGCTTCCACCTACAAGTTTCTTCTCGGCATCACTTAATGATGAAGACTATGATATTGATTCCGATGAGACTGTAGAAAGCGAGGATGCCGGAGCTTTTGAATCAGTCCTTGATGAAGCTGTAGCTGTTTTGCCTGAGCGAAGCTTGAGATGGCATTATAGAAGCCGTGATGAACATCTTATTGCGTTCTCGAATGTCAAGGTTTACAATAGCCAGCTTATTACTTTCCCTTCATCGATAGAAAGTGCGCCTGACACCGGCGTGGAATATATTTATGTTAAGGACGGAGTATATGACCGAGGAGGAAAAAAGAATAATATCATTGAAGCTAAAAAAGTTGCTGATTTGGTTTTTGAACATTTCCGCAAGTATCCGAATCGTTCATTAGGCGTAGTGACATTTAGCGAAGCTCAACAGAATGCCGTGGATGCTGCTATCCGCCAAAGACGACTGCAGGATTCAAGATTTGACAAATTCTTTATAGAGGACAAAGAAGAACCATTCTTTATAAAAAATCTGGAAAACGTCCAGGGTGATGAACGTGATACAATCATCTTTAGTATAGGATATGCTAAAGACAGCAGAGATATTATGTATATGAACTTCGGACCATTAAGCCGTGAAGGCGGATACCGTCGTCTGAATGTCGCAATCACCCGAGCCAAGTACAACGTAAAGCTGGTTGGTTCAATCACTGCGAATGATATAGATCTTGACAAAACATCTTCAGAGGGTGTGAGGATGCTACGTTCGTATATTGAATTTGCGCAACAAGGCATTATCGCTCTGGAAAAAGAACTTACATATAATTATAATTTAGATTTTGATTCTCCATTCGAAGAGGCAGTATACGATTTTCTCCAATCTAAAGGTTATAATGTGGTAACTCAGGTAGGATGTTCGGGCTTCCGTATAGATATGGCCGTCAAAGACCCAATCAATACAGGTAAATTTGTCATTGGAATTGAATGTGATGGCGCAACCTATCATAGTTCAAGGACTGCGCGAGAAAGGGATAGACTGCGTCAGACCATACTTGAAGATATGGGATGGACAATATATCGCATATGGTCAACCGACTGGATAAAAGACCAGACAACAGAAGAAGAAAAGCTCGTTAATGCTATTGAAAAAGCATTGGGGGCTAATACTATAAGTAGCCATCTTGTCGAGAGTTGTCAAATAGGGCAATCTGTCATACCTCCAGTTGATATTGAAGAAATCATTGAGTCAACGGAAAGTCAGGAGCCCGGGTATGGATTTGACATGTATAAACGTGCAAATCCTTTTGGAGAAGAGGGTGCCACTGAAATATATGATACAATTTTTAATGTCATTTCGATAGAACAGCCAATACATTTTGAAGAGTTATGCCGCCGCGTCGCTCCATTATTTGGTAGACAAAAGGTTACCTCTGTTGTGCGCAATGATGTTAGTTTTATATTTAAGAATTACTTGAAAGGTAAAATTTCTGTTGATAAAAAAGAATTTGTGCGGATAGCCGGTTTTGACAATATAAGAGTAAGGATTCCAAATCCTGAGGATGATTATATCCGTCCAATCGCATATATCTGCGACGAAGAATTGGCCTTGGCGATGAAGGTGATAGTAACTAATAGTTATGGTATCACTCCTGATGATTTGTTTATTGTTACAGCGCGAGAATTTGGCTTCAAACGTACAGGAGAGAATATCACAACCTCTCTTCAGAGTGTTTATAAAGCGATGCTAAAAAGTGACGAAATCACAGAAGTCGACGGCAAAGTTCAAATTGCAGGTTAATACGGAACTATAATTTTTATAATTATGTTTCCATAAAGTATAGTTTTGTTTGTCCAACTATTCTTTCCATCGCCCCAGCCCGTCTCAGATAGTGCAGTTTGTTTGTGTAAATTTCATTGATTAATTTATAATATATTGATAACCAATATAGATAAGTTTCTTCAACGAGGAGGAATATTGATTAACTTCAGCACAACATCCTGCTGATGATGCAGTTTTCACCACAGGGGATACAGAGTCTCACATCGAATTTAATAGTTTAAAAAAGTGTGTGCCTCTTTGTATTCTTTGTGGTGATTTTTTTATAAACGGGTTATTCTGCAAAAAATCAGACAGGCTCTAAACCTTTTTACCCAACTAATTGTTTATATGATATGAAAAAGTTTATATTCTTCGCGCTTGCCATACTTGCCGTTAATACGGCATGTGGCAGCAGCACGAACCATAACGACAATACGAAAACTGAAAAGAATATGGAAACAACAGAAAATGGCAAGGTTATTCACCTAAATAAAGCAGACTTTCTGACGAAAGTTTATAACTATGAGAAAAATCCGAACGAATGGAAATACGAAGGGGACAAACCCGCTATCGTAGACTTTTACGCTACATGGTGTGGCCCGTGTAAAATGATTGCTCCGCTATTGGAAGAAATGGCTAAAGAGTACGATGGACAAATCGTAATTTATAAGGTAGATACGGACAAAGAACCGGAGCTGTCGGCTGCTTTTGGCATCCGAAGTATTCCTACCTTA
>DXCG01000018.1 GCA_019116145.1 Candidatus Phocaeicola gallistercoris | reverse complement strand
CGCATGATTCATAATCATGAGGTCCCCAGTTCAATCCTGGGTCCCGCTACTCTTAAAATTCACGGAAATTCAAGCACTTGCAGAGAGGATGCAGGTGCTTTTTTCGTGTATGGAGGGGCAATTGGAGCGGTGATGATGTGGCTTTGACAGGGTTGCAGACGGGATTCATGTAAACCGAGATGTAAACCGGAACACAGCATCTAATCAACTCATGAACACTTATTTAGATGTCGTGTGCTACCGTTCAAAGATACATGCTGACGGTACATCGCCAATTATGCTACGGCTGACAAAAGACGGAAAGCGGAAATACATTAGTCTGCACCTGTCCGCAAATCAGTCACAGTGGGACTTCAAGAAGAACACACCGAAACGGAATTGTCCAGACCGTGATGCCATTATCTCCGTAATCGAGCGCAAGTCCAAGCAGTATCGGGAGCAGATAACCCAATTCAAGGTAGAGGGCAAGGACTACACCCTCGAAACACTTGTGCAGAGAGTGGAGAATCCTGTAAGACAGATGAACTTCGGGGAATACCTCGACTATTTCACTCAGCAGTTAAAGGAAGAAAACAGGTATAGATAAAGGGTGTGATGTATTCTCCAAAACAAATTTCAGGCGGGATTAGGTCAGACTGCCTAATACAAATAGGTATGGATTCCAAATAAAGGATAAATTGAGTTGGAGACCTCTTAACTGGACAGATACTCTTTAGATACACCCATACTGATTTATCCCAAAAAAAGTTGGATTTGGAGCATAATAGTCATTAACTATACCTGTTTACAGATAAAAGTATTATCTTTGCAATATAAGCCACGGAGTTATGGAATCGAGTGACATATTAAAGGAAATCAAGCGGATAGCCAAAGAAGTTCTCCCCAAAGGAGGACAGTTGATTCTGTACGGGTCACGGGCGAGGGATGAAGCCGCTGAAGATTCCGACTGGGATTTGCTGATACTTCTGGACAAGCCGGAGATTGAGCATGAAGATTACGACAATGTGGCGTATCCTTTTGCTGCATTGAGTTGGGATGTCGGAGAACTGATAAGTCCTATACTTTACTCGAAAAATGAATGGAAGAAATGCTCATTCACTCCATTTTACAAGAATGTTGAAGAAGACGGAATAGTATTAGCATGAAACTGAATGATGAAGAACGCCAGATAATGGTAAGTCTGGAATATGAAAAGGCTCAATCATTTTTTGAACAGGCAGAAAAAATAGCAGCAATGGACTTATGGGATGTCGTTGCGAACAGACTGTACTATGCAGTGTTCCACGCCGTATCGGCACTTCTAATCAAAGACGGTCATAAGGTCAGCACACATAAAGGTACATTGGTAATGTTCGGACAGAATTATGTCAAGACAGGTATATTTCCGACTGATGCATCCAAACTGTATGTTAAACTCCAGATGATGAGGGAAGAAAGTGATTATAACTGTGTCTATGTCACTACTGCCGATGAAATGCAACCGCTTTTTGAGCCTGTACGGGAGTTCATAGCCAAAATAGGAAATCTAATAAAGGAATAGACCATAAAATACGATTAGATATACGCCCTCTTGCAGAAATGCAGGAGGGTTTTTTGTGGAACAGTTACTGAAAAGATAGGCTGGCAGAGGATGTAAAAGTCTTCAATAGTCTGATTTATTGAAAAATAAATCACAAGCAGATGTATTCATTTCTTTGAAGTTATTAAGGAGAAGTGAATACATCTTTTTTGTATAGGAATTGTGGTAGGTAAGAAATTTGATTAAAAATAACTATATTAGCAGCATAAATGATAGAAATCATGAGAAGGGAGGAAATAGTAAATCAGATTAAAGAAATAGTGCATAGGGTTGCTCCTACTGCAAAGACTATTCTTTATGGGTCAGAGGCCAGAGGGGATGCAAGGGAGGACAGTGACATTGATTTGTTGGTCCTTCTTGATAATGATAAACCTACCTATGATGAAGAAAATGAGGTTAGATGGCCTTTGTATGAGTTGGAAATCAAGACGGGCGTATCTATCAATCCTTACATAATTCCCAGAAAATCGTGGGAAAACAGGCCATTCAAGACTCCATTTTATGTGAACGTAGTAAATGAAGGGGTTGTATTATGAAAGAAAGTCTTGACCAAGAGAGCAGGGATTTATTGATTGCCTACAGGATAGAACGGGCTTATGGCAGCCTTAAGGAAGCAAAACTTATGGCACAGGGAGGGTTCTATAATGCATCAATAAACAGGTTGTATTATGCTTGTTATTATATGGCTGTAGCCCTGCTTTTGAAAAATAATATTTCAGCACAAACGCATAGTGGGGTAAAAACAATGCTTGGAATGCATTTTACTTCAAAAGGTAAACTTTCAATATCAGCAAGCAAGATATTTACGACACTTTTTGAGAAAAGGCATAGCAGTGACTATGATGATTTTGTTTATTGTGACCAGGAAATGTTTGATGAACTTTATCCAAAGGCTGAAGCATTCATTGAAGAGATAAAAAAGTTGATTAAAAGTAGTTGCAATACTACAGAAAAGGATATATAAGTTTAATTAAGAAGACACTCTCTGTTTTCTAAAAAGTTTTGACCAGTTCATGATTTTGCTTGCATAAAGTAGTGAAACTTAAACATATACTACATTATCAGCAAAGGACTGAAAATCCTTGTGTCCCCGGTTCGATTCCCGGTGGCATCACTTTGAAGAAAAGCAAATAGTAGTAAACTCCTGATTTCCAAGCGAAGTCGGGAGTTTTTGCTTTCCCGAAGGACGCAATAATTACCCAATAAATACTAATCCCTTGGAGTATGCTCCAAACACGGCAGTTCGCATTATTGTATGTCAATATATTAAAGTTAAGTTAGATGTGGCTCATAGAATGGCAGGGGGTAATTTTGCGGATAATCATAAATATAATGTTGTTTCCCTATAGGTTTTGGTGAGTAATCACTATATTTGCAGATATAATCAATAATTATTGCATAACTGCAATGTTTT
>DXCG01000158.1 GCA_019116145.1 Candidatus Phocaeicola gallistercoris | reverse complement strand
CCCCCGCGGTATTATTCGAAGTATTATAAAGGTATGTTCCGGGATATGCACCTGTTTGTTGATGAGGGTGTGAGTCGATTTATTTTAACAGAGCTCGGTGAGATACAATATTCTTATAGCATTGAAAGAGATGTCCGTTCTGATATATTGCCTTTGTGGGTATTGCATGATGAAATAGACCAAGAGAGCCATTTATCTTCTCTGGAAGGTGAAATTCTTCGTGGGACACATTTTTATTATGTGGGTTACGAAGGGAGAAACAATCATCTTATGGTAGTTGATATCGACCTCGACAAAATGTTTCCCGAAGCCAAGGACTGGATAAAGAAGAAAATGAATTGAGGGTTGGACTCACGATAAGCAGGATACAGAATGGCGGTTGAACTATCCGGATTACTTGTAGTCGGATGACAAATGGTATAGAGTAAAACTTTATTAAATAAAAGAGATAAAATTGAGCGGCTGAAGTTTAAACTTCAGCCGCTATCTTATATAAATTATTGTGCTATGATGGAAATGACATGACTTTGAGTTTGTCCGAACCCGAATACGTCAAGACCAACTTTCATTAAATAATCTCCAGAAAAGATTTTACCGTTGTTTCTCAATGAGGCGTTTGTATTAGGCATTAAATTGATTTCTTCCACCTTATACATGGCATTTGGGTCAAGCCCTTGTATTTTTACAGCCATCAGTTTTTCTTGATAGCGCGGATGTATGTCGTAAGCAAATAAAATCGCTTGTTTTTTGTCTTTGCTTACATAATTTACTGCCATGTGGTTACTTTCGTATGGAGAAACTAAACGATATTGTGTACCTTCCATAATGGCAGATTGGAATTTTTTCCAGTTGGCAACTGCATCCTGACAATATTTTAATTCGTCTTGACTCAGTTCTTTTAAACCAATATCAAAACCTAATTTACACATAGAAGCAACATCGGTACGGAACTTAATAGATGTATTTCTGTTCCAGCTTGTAACATGCGCACACATCGCTTTCGATGGGAAGAATTGCGAGAATCCCCATTGGATGAAAATACGTTCTACAGGGTCGGTATTGTCGCTACACCAGAACTCTGTAAAATATTTAAGCGCTTCGTAATCGCAGCGTGCGCCACCACCAGAACAAAGCATCATAGGAACATTCGGATAATTTTCTTTTACACGTTTCATAACGTTGTACACTCCTCTTACATGGTCGATGTATAAGTTTCCTTGTTTATCTTTCAGGTAAGGAGAATAAATGTTGGTAATAGGGCTATTACAGTCCCATTTGAAATAAGCAACTTCCGGATTCTCACTTAAAATGTTATCCACTACTTGATATACATAGTCTTGTACTTTCGGATTACTTAAGTCGAGAACCAATTGGTTCCGATAGAAATACATCTCCCGGTTAGGATAGTGAATAGCCCAGTCCGGATGTTTTTCGAATAATTCACTCTTGGGGTTTACCATTTCCGGTTCAATCCAGATGCCGAATTTTACCCCAGCTTCTTTAGCAGCATCGGTCAAAGCTTTTATGCCTCCGGGTAATTTGTCGTGTGTTACTTCCCAATCTCCTAAACCGGCATGGTCATCTTTGCGCGGATATTTATTTCCGAACCATCCATCATCAAGCAAGAACATATCTACTCCTAAATGTTTTGCTTCTGTCATTAAATCGGCAAGAATTTCCTGATTGAAATTGAAACCTGTATTTTCCCAGTTGTTCAATAGCGTTAACCGATTGCCTTTACCATCTTTCAGTTGATAATTTCTTGCCCATTCATGCAAATTGCGGCTGCCTGAACCGGTTCCTTCATTGCTCAAAGTAAAAATAAATTCGGGAGTTGTAAATACTTCATCCGGTTTCAGTTCATAGGCAGAAGCGTATGGATTGATAGCAGGAATGATGCGCAGATTGCCGACATTGTCTACTTCAAAAGTAAAGCGAAAGTTTCCAGTCCATCCAATTGTTCCCATTATGACTTCACCTTGATGTTCGTTGACCGGTTGGTCTAATCCGATTTCAAAAAACGGTTGGATATGCATGGCTGCACGGCTGCCTAATTTGGTATCGAGAATTTTCTTTCCGGGCTGCAATTGTTGAGAACTCATTTGCATTTCCTTAGCCCAATCGCTGCTAAATTCAGTCAAATAATATTTAGTCCGGTTGAAGTATAGCATGGTAGAAGCATATTTCGATAAAATGACAGGCTTTTTTTCCTGATGTTTTATTTCACTCCAAGTTTTAATAACATTCTCTTTGGGATATGCTACATAATAAAGTGTAACGTCTACGGGATATTTGTCGTCACGTAGGTTGATGGTTGTTTGTGTACCTCCTTCAACAGCCTGTGTAGAAGAGGACACATAATAAAGATAAGTAGATGGATTCCCGTCATTGTGTGTAAGAGCAATGGCAGGCTCAAAATATTCTTCATTTCCCGATCCGCTATATACTTCCCATCCTCTGCGGGTTACACTTCCATCGGAACCTGCATGAATATCCCATGGTAAATTTTTTAAATCGTTTTCATGCAATAATTTCTCTCCTAAGTACGATTGATACAGACGTCCGTTTTCTGCTACTTGCAGAATAAGGTCTGTATTGTCTGTTGAAATACGAATAATTTTTTGTTCATTGGCGTTAGCTTGTAAAATGCTTAAACAAGCAAATGCTGTAACTAAGAATAAATTTTTCATGGTTTTGTTTATATATTTGTTTAATAGTTCTTTTACTGAAAAATATATGGATGTAAATTTTTTCAAAGTAACAGAAACTTAATCAAACTCGCAAATACTTTGAATTATTTACATAGATAATTGCATATGGAAAGAGAAGCAGCAGAATTGTTTACTTATAATTCCATAAGAAGGCTTTATTTAGCATTCTGTTAGTCGTTTTACTGAAAAGTGAAAAGAAATAGGATAAAATTCTTTTATTCGTGATAATTTATAATTTTTAGATGCTAAAAAATAACTATTTTATTTTGTTGTTTTAAAAAAAGATATACCTTTGCAATCGGAAATAAAAATGAAGAAATGAATACATTGTTCATCCATATTTTATTATGCGGTCTGATTATTCTATTGAATATGCCAATAGGAAGTGAGACGTGTGTATGATATGTAAGCAATAAAAAAATAAAGCCTTTCTCACTTCCGTGTGTGAAAGGCTTTTTATTTGATATGACAGACAATAAAAACGCAATAGATTATGAGTGAAAGATTGTTTATTTTTGACACGACCTTACGCGACGGGGAGCAAGTTCCCGGGTGTCAGTTGAATACCGTAGAGAAAATTCAGGTGGCAAAACAATTGGAAGCGTTGGGGGTAGATGTGATTGAGGCGGGATTTCCCGTATCCAGTCCGGGAGATTTTAATTCGGTGATAGAAATATCTAAAGCCGTTACGTGGCCTACCATTTGTGCATTAACCCGTGCCGTTCAGAAGGATATTGATGTAGCGGCAGAAGCATTGAAGTTTGCGAAGCGTAAACGCATCCATACTGGAATCGGAACTTCCGACTCTCATATCAAATATAAATTCAATTCTACCCGTGAGGAAATCATTGAGCGTGCCGTTGCCGCCGTTAAGTATGCCCGCAGGTATGTGGACGATGTAGAGTTTTATGCTGAAGATGCCGGACGTACTGATAATGAATACCTTGCACGGGTAATCGAAGCTGTTATCAAAGCAGGGGCTACAGTTGTGAATATTCCCGATACGACGGGATATTGCCTTCCGGATGAATATGGTGCGAAGATCAAGTATTTAGTAGACCATGTAGACGGTATTGACAAAGCGATTATCTCGACCCATTGCCACAACGATTTGGGTATGGCTACGGCAAATACTGTCAATGGTGTATTGAATGGTGCTCGTCAGGTAGAAGTAACAATCAATGGTATTGGTGAACGTGCAGGTAATACTGCTCTTGAAGAGGTAGCTATGATTTTGCGTTGTCATAAGCATTTGAATATAGATACCAATATCAATACTCAAAAGATTTATCCTACCAGCCGCATGGTTTCCAGTTTGATGAACATGCCGGTACAACCCAATAAGGCAATCGTAGGACGAAATGCGTTTGCACATTCTTCGGGTATCCATCAAGACGGTGTGTTGAAGAATGTGCAAACATACGAAATCATTGACCCGAAGGATGTAGGGATTGATGATAATGCGATCGTATTGACCGCCCGAAGTGGACGTGCGGCATTGAAACATCGTTTGCATGTATTAGGCGTAGAGATGAGTCAAGAGAAATTGGATAAGGTTTACGAAGATTTCTTGAAATTAGCCGATAAAAAGAAAGACATTACCGATGATGACATTATGGTAATAGCCGGTGCCGATCGCAATGTCAACCATCATATCAAATTGGAATACCTTCAGGTGACAAGTGGAGTGGGGGTACGTTCGGTAGCAAGTCTGGGATTGAATATTTCGGGCGAGCATTTTGAGGCAGCCGCTACCGGAAACGGACCAGTGGATGCCGCTATCAAAGCTGTAAAGCAGATCATTAAGCGTCAGATGACATTGAAAGAGTTTACGATTCAAGCCATTAGCAAGGGAAGTGATGATGTGGGTAAGGTACACATGCAGGTGGAATACGACGGGCAGATGTATTACGGCTTTGGTGCTAATACCGATATCATTGCGGCTTCGGTAGAGGCTTACATCGATTGTATTAATAAATTTAGAAAATAAGATAAGGTAAAAAGAATATGGCTAATACATTATTTGATAAGATTTGGGATGCACATGTTGTGCAGAAAGTAGAAGACGGACCTACGCAATTATACATTGACCGTCTCTATTGCCATGAAGTGACCAGTCCGCAGGCTTTTGCAGGGATGCGGGCACGAGGATTGAAATGTTTTCGTCCCGAAAGGATTTATTGTATGCCCGATCACAATACGCCGACACACGATCAGGATAAGCCCATTGAGGATCCGGTTTCAAAGGCGCAGGTAGATGCTTTGGCAAAGAATGCGGCTGATTTCGGATTGACTCATTTCGGAATGATGGACAAACGGAACGGTATTATTCACGTGGTGGGTCCCGAACGGGGACCGACATTGCCGGGCATGACCATTGTGTGTGGCGATTCCCATACATCCACGCATGGTGC
>DXCG01000157.1 GCA_019116145.1 Candidatus Phocaeicola gallistercoris | reverse complement strand
GTTTATGAAGATGTTTTGTGTTTTTCAAATACTTTTAATCTTTCTTTAAAAAAGATTACCATACAAATATAATATTTTACCAAGAAAAAATATAAAATTCCTCTTGGTTTTTTTTAAATTCTTCCTTTCCTTTTAAAAAAATGTCAAGGCATTTTTTAATGATACCCATCGCATGCCCTTCTTTCTATCAAGAAAGGCATAACGATTAAGTATCCATAATCTACCTTTATCGCATTAACATTAGTTCAATAGAAGTTCTTATTTTTCCCCCATTTTATCCATCAATACCTGCATCCAATGTCCGCCGATAACAGAACGGGCACGGAATCCAACCCACTTGCCGCTATCTGTATGATACCAGTCGCTGATAGGCACACGCGATACGGTCTCGTTCACATATTTATAAAGCGGGTCTACAAATTTTTGGAAAGTAGCCTGATCGGGAGCCATTGCAGCAGTCCACATAATCCAATCGGATTTTGTATATTCTTCACGGGAATCCAAAGGCAATCCATACGGATTCTGTTTGGTCAAATAATAAGGAATTTCCTTTTCAATGACATCGGTAAACAGACCTAATCCCCACAATTTATCCCAAACCATATTATATTTTTGGCTCCATGTGTTCTCTCTATCGAAAGCTAAACGATAGTGGTCGCCTTCTGCAGCCATTGTTTTCCATTTTTCTGCCATTTGTTTTGCCTTAGCTGCATATTTTTGTGCAACATCTTCGTAGCCCAGCATTGATGCCAACTCTGCATAACCTGCAACTCCCATAATCGCTTTGATAGAAAGATTGGCATTGTGAGCCCAGTGTCCTGCAAAGTCGTCTGTACAAAGCTGGTTCTCCGGATCTTGACCATACTCAACCAAATAGTTTGTCCATATAGTCAATAAGTCCCAATATTTCTTTGCATAATCGGCATTTCCTTCAATTTTTGCAATGGCAGCGGTCAAAATTACCATGTTACCGCTTTCTTCAATCGGCATGTCGCCGCCATATACCTGTCCATTTGCAATCGGATATGTACCTACATCGTGAGCAGCAAATGGTTTGTTCCAACGTCCGCTTGCACTGTATTCGAAGATACTTGTCATCATTGCTTTTTCCAAATCCGGATTATAGATAAGGAACAATGGTGCAGACGGGTAGGTTAAATCGACTGTATTCACACATCCGTTGCTGTTATTTTCTTTAGAGAACCACAACAGATTTCCTTCTTTATCGGTAAACAATTTGTGGGCAGACATTACCTGACGGTAAGAAGCAGAACAGATTTCAGCATATTTTTGTCCACCAGCCTTTGCAGCATCATCGTAAATCATCTCATCAAGCGCACGACAACGTTCCATAATAGACTGATAGTTATCTCTCAAATTTTCAAAAGCATCGAAAATGGTAACTTCACCATCGTGCTTCCAGTACCCCATGCGCTTCTCGTACATATATTCGATGGAATAAATATCATCGTAACCCATCATTAAGAAACCGGTTTCCCCTTCATTCGATACAGGACCCAAATTGTGAACATACGCCATTGCCGGATTATCGGAAGCCTGACGAGTTGTCCATTTTGCAGTACTCTTAGACAATGTGCCATTAGTTGCAAATGCTTCTTTCATGGTATAATAATCGCCCAATGAAACAGACTTACCGGCACCATTTACACTTGCCAGATATGCATATCCCCAATCGCAGCAGATCAAGTCACCTTTGCGGTCACAAATAGGCTGGTCGATTGTTCCTGCTTCTACATAGCTGATGCCATTTTTAGCAAATGTACGTGCAATAGTAGGTTGATTTGCCTCATTTACTGCTAACTCTGGAGTTGTTTCTATATAAATTTGTACATCGTGTGCTTTTTTATCCAACGAACGAACCTGATAAGAGATATAATTAATAGGTGTAGAAAGCAAATCCAAATCGTCGATCAACTGAGGAGCAGTAAAGACAACATCAAGTTCTACCGGACCGCAAGTAAAGGTGTAATAGCTTGAAGTTGCCAAGACTTTTACCGATTCCTGAACAGCTTCATTATCGAATTTCACTGCATTCGGTTTCTCATGGAACAATCCAAAATCGACATAAGAGCCTCCAGTCGTATTATGACAATGGGCAGCCAACACATTTGTTCCCTTCACCAACTTGCTTTTAGCCTTATCGGTCAATTCAAGGGTTACATTGTTTTTCCATGAATAATCAGTCGCAACCAATTTTTCACCATTCAAATAAAGTTCAAAGATATCATCGTGTGAATACACAACATAATATTTTGCATCTTGATTAACTTCACTCAGTTCAAATGTACGACGTACATATATATCTGTATTCTCCCCTGTCCATTCCGTATTGATGCGTTGCATGTCACGACTTCCGAAAGCAGCTTTTCCTTTTTTCCATGAACTATCATCGAATTGGATAGCTGTCCATCCGTCTGCCGGCTTCTTATTTGTATAAGAGCCTTCCCATAATTCAACATCTGTCATAGGGACATCTGCCACCAAGGTCAACTTATCTTTTCCCAAGAAACGATAAACTTTCCCGTCAACACGCAACGCTCCTAACAAAGGCTTTTCAGCTTCACTCCAGTGTTCTGTACTACCTTCCATCAATTTATCATAAGGAGACCAAATAGAGAAATAAGGATCCGAAACAATAACCGGAACAGATGGCAATCGAAGTGCAACATCTCTGCTGGGTTCAAACAAATCTGTTGTTTGTGCAGAGCATGCCAATCCTACAGATAATGCCACCATAGAAAGAAAACTTTTCATACAAATTTTGTGTTTTAATAATGTTATTACTTAAGGTTATCCACAAATTCAATCTTTTACCTGAAAAAAACTAATACCTCAACCTTTTATCAATAATGAAAAATGCAATCGCATAAAGTTATATGAATATGTTCATATTTTTTCCTATTATCGACATTCGCAAAAATACACGGAATGTTATAATATCGATAACAATATCTGTTCAAAAAACAGCAAAAATAATTCAAACTGCATGTCCAGCCTGTTCTCTATGCGCATCAAACGACATAAAGACCTGTAATTACTCTTTACTGACTTCCAATTTTACCATTACAGGAAAATGATCGGAAGGAACACGTGCTTCATACGTTTTTACCATTAACTCTTCCGGAGCATCTTTCACCTTTGCATCTTCAGCTTCCCCTTTCACACTCCGATATGTATCGGTCAGCACACCATATTCCTTTACATGAAATACGGGAGAAAGGAATACATGGTCTATACGACTTTCTGTAAAAGTATTCGGATTGAAGCCATTAAAGGTTCCATTCAATGCGAAACGTTCCTCTGCTTTTTCATACGAATCGCACAATACACCTTGGCTAACCAATGCATGGTACGACTCATGAGTCTGATCTACATTAAAATCGCCAGTTAAAATTGCAGGAAGTTCCGAATTAAATTCTTTCATTTTATTTTGCACCAACAGGGCACTCTCTACACGAGCTTTCTTCCCAATATGATCCATGTGCAAATTAAAGAATAAGAATTCAAAACCTGTTTCTTTAAACTTAAAATGCCCCCATGAACAAATACGTGGAAGAGCCGCATCCCATCCTTTACTTGGGACATCGGGCGTTTCTGAAAGCCAAAAGTCTCCATGATCCATCAACTCAAATTTATCTGTCCGATAGAATATTGCAGAATGCTCTCCCTGCTTCTTCCCATCATCACGACCGACACCGATATAATCGTAACCCGGCAAAGACGATTTCATATTTTCCAATTGATGCAAGAAACATTCCTGTGTTCCAAAAATATCGAAATCATAAAATTGCACCATTTGAGCAATAACAGGATAACGCTTACCCCATCCATTTCCGGCAATAGAGTCACCATGATTAGCTTGCCGCAAATTGTATGAGGCTACCGTAAAAGCAGTCGTTGCTTTCTTCTCTGTACAACTACTTAAACATAAAACAACTAATCCAATAAGCAAGAACAATGACTTTGTTTTCATTTTACACTGATTTTTAATTATTTAACATGAAATATAACAAGCACAATACCAGAAAAGACATATCCATATGACGGCTTTCCCGTTTTCCGTTCAAAAAAATCATTTTGCTTCTTCTATCTGCACGCTTAATATACCAGCTGCAGCTTTTGCTTTCGGGACAATATACATACGTAAAGCCTCTACCATAATATCATTCCCGGGATGAACCATATTATATTGGTCTTTCAACATTCTATATTCATCGGTCACATATATAGGAAACGGCTTCCACTCTCCATTTTCCTCATACTCCAAACGCCAAGATTCCGGCACTTGCACACCTCCATGATCATCGTACCAATAAACAGAAAAACTTTGCAATCGAAGCGGACGTTTCAATTTCAATTCAACAGTCTGTTCTTTTCCTACTTGCGGCCAGCTTGTCCATCGGGGGATAGATGTATCGAATGAGTTTGCCGGATAACCATTAACAATCATAGCATATACATCATCCTGATCGAACGTATGCGTGGCATATACATCTCCAATATAATCAGGGATATTGGGGATTGAAGCCTTTGCCAACGAATCATTTGCAGGCAGCCATATAATCATGGCATCATCACCACGGTTGTCCCATGCATAATATGGCAACATTGTCAGCGATTTACAAGCCGTATCTTGAACAGAATGTGCAGGTACCGTCAGGAAATCGATATTTTCCATTAAGAGATCTGTTCCTTTCTGCACAGAAACATTTTCAGAAGGAGCAATCACATAACTTCCCACCATTGCCGCATTATCGACAGCCTCTGCACAATATACCAACGGACCTCGTGTAACACACAAGCGGTCGATATCGTCTTTCACCTGAGGAATAGCCTTCGAATAACGAACCTTCATAGGCAACTGCAATTCTATCTTATCGCCAGCGTCCCATGTCCGGTAAATAGTAGCGAAACCTTTATGAACTTTTGCAGAAAATTCTTTCCCATTAAGTAAAATTTTCCAAGATGCCGGACCACCATCCACATAATGATACAATTTACCCGGGACAAATTGTCGACTTACCCATGTAGGAATACGCAAACGCATCGCAAACTTTTGTCCATCGTGTTCAGGATCTATCTCAAAACATATCTTTTCATCGAACGGATAAGATGTTATTTGTTTCACTGTTACTTTTCCATCTTGTAACGGAACAACAGCAGACGTGCCGGCATAGAAGGTACAATAAATTTCATCGGATGTATAAGCATACATCATTCCCGGTATCTGAGGTATCAGACGGGCTATATTCGAGGGGCAACATGCCGTACCAAACCATGGCGAACGCCCACGCATACCTTGATTAAAAGCGGTGTGTCCATCTGTTTCCAACGGATTTACATAAAAGAACTTATTCCCCTCAAGACCAACTCCTGCCAACACATTATTATATAAGGCTACTTCTGCGACATCAACATATTTCGCATCTTTTTCTGCCAAAAACATGCGGTAATTGAACATGACATTACCCACAGCCGCACATGTTTCATTATAAGCGTCTTTATTGGGCAAAACGTATTCCGGACCGAACCCCTCGATACCATGAACAGCTCCTAATCCTCCGGTGATATGCATACGTGTATCAACGATATTAGCCCAAATACTGTCGAGTGCGGGTGCCAAAGTCTTATCACCTGTTTGCGCCATTACATCGGCCATACCCGAATACAAATATGTTGCTCTCACGGCATGTCCTACAGCCTTGGTTTGTTCGCGAACCGGAAGATGCTGTTGGGCATATTCCGGAGCCATCACTCCATCACCTTCCGGCGTATAAGTTACACCACGAATGTCGATAAAGCGTTTTGCCAATTGCAAATATAAAGAGTCGCCTGTTGCCCGAAACAACTTAACCAATGCCAATTCTATTTCCTCATGACCGGGAGCTTGATTGACCGGTTTCCCGTCGTTGTATTTCGGGTCGCCTTCGAAAAAGACATGATTAATATGGCGTGCGCTTTTTTCTGCTATTTTCAGCCACTTATCTTTTCCCGTAGCCTGATAATAAGCAACCGCCCCCTCATAAAGATGCCCCATATTATATAGTTCATGGCTGTGAATAACCCACGAATAAGGCTTATCGCCCATACCGCCTCCGCCCCAATGTTCATGGTTGGCAGAGACACCGGTTGTGTGAGCTTCGTATAAGTAACCATCGGCTTCTTGTGCACCTTCTATCAAATTGATGATACTATCCATCGTATGCTCCAAGACCGAATCACGCTGCAATGCCAACAAATATGCAGCACCCTCCATTACTTTATACAAATCGGAGGCTACAAAACGATGAGGAAAAGGCAACTCGTCTTTTATGCCATGCAAATAATTTCCCGTCTTCCGTAAATTATCCATGGCAGGACGCACCTTGTCTAAAGCAAAAGGAACCAACACGTCTTTCTGAAGTTGCAGACGAGGCAGCCAGAAACTATCCGCCAGAACAACTTGCTGAAACGGCATTGGTTTAAGGATTTCTTGACTTTCCGGTTTATCAGCCGATACACACGACACACATAAACACGCACTTAATAAAATGAGGATAACATTCCTTTTCATAAATAAAACAGTATAGGTTTAAACATATACAAAAATACAGAAAATTGCATATTGTTCAACGAAAAACGCCTTGTCATTTTCTAAAAACCTCACGGTTTTTTAGAGAAAACAACAAGGCGTTTTTCAATTCATATAAACCTATCAGGAAAAGCTACTCCTTTTCTTTCGAGAATGAATAAGGAGCATCATCTTCCTTAATGCCACGCTGTATGTTAGGCTCGGCACTCATCTGATAACGAAGCGTTCCACCTTTCATCAACATTTCATGAGTAACAAAATTGCGGGTATAGTTCTTTCCATTAATTTTTAAACCCTCCACATAACAATTAGTACGGCTATTGTTATCGGCTTGTATACGAACTTTCTTTCCGTTTTCCAAATGAAGTGTTGCCGATTTAAATAATGGAGTACCCAACACATATTGATCAGTTCCCGGGCATACCGGATAGAAACCTAATGCAGAGAATACATACCAAGCAGATGTTTGCCCATTATCTTCATCACCGCAATATCCGTCCGGATTGGCAGTATACAGTTTATCCATGATTTCACGGACACGGTATTGAGTTTTCCACGGTTCGCCCGAGTAATTATACAAATAAACCATGTGTTGTATAGGTTGGTTTCCATGCGCATATTGTCCCATATTCATAACCTGCATTTCACGCATTTCATGAATCACGCCACGGCTTTTCAGACCTTCTTTACTTGGGATAACAAAAACAGAATCCATCATTTCATTAAATTCCGACTTACCTCCCATCAGATCAATCAGACCTTGGGGATCGTGGAACACACAGAAACTCCAATGCCAACTGTTTCCTTCACAAAACTCTCCACTCCAATTAGCCGGATCGAAATCGGGATTAAATACTCCGTTGTCGCTCTTTCCAACCATCAATTTATGTTCAGCATTGTAAACATTGCAATAATTTTTAGCCCGCTGTTTGAATATTGCGATCTCATCTTCCGGTTTCCCCAATTTCTTTCCTAACGCATAAATAGTCCAATCATTGTATGCGTACTCTAAAGTACGGGCCACATTCTGCCCTATTCCTATATTATTAGGAACATAGCCGTATTGATTGTATGCCTCGTATGCCACACGTCCGGATGCAGTCCCGCGCAAATGAGCATTTGCATCATGTTTTAACGCTTCCCATAACGTTTCAATATCATAGCCACGCAACCCTTTAATATAAGCATCTGCAACAACAGAAGCCGAATTATTGCCGACCATACAGTCACGATGTCCCGGGCTTGCCCATTCCGGAAGGAAACCGCTCTCTTCGTAAGCATGTACCAATCCTTCTTGCATTTTCTGATTCATGGAAGGATACATCAAATTCAAAAATGGGAAAAGGCAGCGGAATGTATCCCAAAATCCTGTATCGGTAAACATATACCCGGGGCGAACTTCCCCATTGTACGGACTATAATGAACAACTTCTCCTTGCTCATTTATCTCATAAAAACTACGAGGGAATAACAAAGAACGATATAAACAAGAATAGAATGTACGTAAACGGTCTACATCAGAATCGTCTATTTCAATGCGTCCCAATACATCGTTCCATGTATCGCGTCCTTTTTGGACCAAAGTATCGAACGAGTCGTCACCCAGTTCCTTCAAATTCAATTCCGCTTGCTCATAACTGATAAACGAAGAAGCAACACGAACATGAACAATCTCTCCCCGAGAAGTATGGAAACCAACAATACCCCCGCTATGATTGCTTTCCGCTTCTTGTTCATCCGGATATATTCCTCCATCTCGAACTGCCGCAACAAAACTGAATTCTTTATCGAATTTCATAACAAAATAGTTCTTGAAATTTCGAGGCACGCCTCCACTGTTACGGGTTGTATAACCGACTATTTTCCGCTCCTCCGGAATAATTTTCACATACGAACCTCGATCGTAAGCATCAATCACAACATAAGCAGCCGATGTTTCCGGATAAGTAATGCGAAACATTGCAGCCCGTTCTGTTGGAACTAACTCAGTAGTAACATCATGATCAGCTAAATAAACCTTATAATAATAAGGTTTTGCTACTTCTGCCTTATGTGAAAACCAACTGGCTCGCTTTTCCTGATCAAACACTAATCCACCTGTTACAGGCATAATGGCAAACTGTCCGTAATCATTCATCCACGGACTTGGTTGATGAGTCTGTTTAAAACCTTTAATCTTATCGGCATCATACCGATAAGTCCAGCCATCTCCCATATCCCCGGTCTGTGGTGTCCAAAAATTCATTCCCCAAGGCATGGCTGTAGCCGGATATGTATTTCCTGTAGACAACTCAAACTTCGATTGTGTACCAACCAACGTATTTACATAATCGACAGGCTGTTCAACAGCCAACCCCAATGAACTGAAAACAATTCCTCCAACCAATAAAACATATCGTAAGGAACAAAAAGATGTTATATTTTTCATTTTTATCTACTTTTATTTACCAACCATATCATTTAGCTTGTTGCTTCTCTATAAACTTCTTCAATATATAAAAAGAAGGAGCAGCCATCGCACCGTGATCGTAGCCATCCAATTCATACAGATGCGTATTTTGATGACCAACAAGTTTCAACATTCTCCAGAAATAGGCATTCTCTTCATAACGACCATACAATTCAAGTTCCCGATCGCCAGTAATTAAAATCATTGGAGGAGCATCCGGACGTACATAAAACAACGGTGCATATTCATCGATTGTAGCCTGTAACGGAGAAATACCTTTTTGTTCGCGATAAGCAAAATGACTGATTGCCTGACCACTAAAAGGTATTAATCCGGCAATCTGATCTGCATCTACGCCATATTTCTGAAGCCAATGTTTATCCAAGCCTACCATATTTGTCAGATACCCCCCTGCCGAATGTCCGGAAACATACAGTTTCGTAGTATCACCACCGAATTTCGCTATCTCCCGGAATGTCCATGCTACTGCAGCCGCTGCATCGTCTATACACTTTGATATATCAACCTTCGGTATTAAACGATAATTGACTGCAACAACGACCAGTCCACAGTCTTTCAATTCTTGCGGAATAAATTTCCCACCTCCTGTAAGACCTCCACCATGGAACCAAACAACAACCGGACAATCCTTTTTATCCTCCGAATAATACACATCCAATTTACAACGTCCAAGAGCATATTCATCGCCGGTTTGACGATAAGAGATATCAGAAACTTGCTTATAAGTTACCGCTTGTTGTGCATAAAGTAACCCTCCTACATATAAAAACAATAAAAAAAGTACGTTTCGCATTATTCTGAATTTCTATATTTTCCCTTACTTTTATTTCCAACTATTACTCAATACTATTCAGCAAATCCAACTTACCATTATTAATCAAAGTCAAAATCAATTCGCCAAATAATGTATTTTGCCATGCAAACCATGCACGAGTAAACTTTTCCGGATTATTTTTATTGAACGATTCATGCATAAATCCCGTTCCAGCATCGGTCGTCATTAACATTTTTATGCAAGAAACAATTTCTTGATCATCTTGGCTTGTAAATGCTTTCATCATAATGCTCATCGGCCAAATCATGTCATAACCAATATGCGGACCACCAATCCCTTCGCCTGCCGTTCCTTTAAAGAAATAAGGATTATCTTCGCTCCATACAAAACGACGTGTATTCTGGTAGATTTCATCATTTACATCAACATCGCCCAAATAAGGCATAGCCAACAAACTGGGCACGTTTGCATCGTCCATCAACAAATGATTCCCAAAACCATCTACCTCGAATGCATAAATTTTCCCATATTTAGGATGATTGTAAACGGCATATTCTTTTAATGCAGTTTCAACTTCATTAGCCAAATCGATACATTCTTTTGCCAAATCTGTTTTTTTATTTACTTCAGTCAAAATTTTGGCAGCCTTCCTCAAAGAAGTAACCGCAAAGAAATTGGACGGAACCAAGAACTGGAATGTTGAAGCATCATCAGAAGGACGGAAAGAAGAAGCAATCAGTCCTACCGGCTTTACAGGATTACCCCAACCATCGTTGGTCATTGTATCGAGAGCCCGCTCTGTCTTACGCTGGAAATGGTAAGACCCTTTACCATCTTTTCGCTGCTGATCTTTAAATGTTGCCAATACATTTTGAATAGCCTGTAACCATGCATCACCGAAAACAGATGCATCGCCCGTAATTTCCCAATAGTGATATGCCAAACGGATAGGATAACATAAAGAATCTATTTCCCATTTACGCTCATGCAATTCCGGTTTCATATCGGTAATATCACTCATCCAATCACCACCTGTAGGTCCATCATTGAAAGCATTTGCAAACGGATCGATGTTAATACATTTCCACTGACGCAAAATCACGCCACGCAACATTTTTTTCAACTCCGGGTCTTCATTTGCCAAAGCTACATAAGGCCACACTTGAGCACCTGAATCGCGCAACCACATGGCATGGATATCGCCTGTGTAAACAAAAGTATCATCCTCCCCATCTTGCGTACGATAGTGAACGGTTGTATCCAACGTATTTGGGAAACAGTTTTCAAACATCCAACGCAGATACGGATTTTTCAACATCTTCTTCACTTCCTCTATTTTCTTCTCCACTGCATCCGAATGGAACAAACGTTTATCCTTATCAGGACGATTGCTCTTATACGTTTGCACGTTATCGCGCACTGCTACTTGTTCTCCACCCGGCATCAATTCAAATGCCCCTGCATATACATTTCCAAATGATGATGCGCACAAAAGTGCAGCACCTAACATAACTTTCTTTTCAAACTGTATCTTTTTCATTTTATTCATTTATTTATATAATTAGCAAGTCTTGCATACATTTCTACCATTGCTGCTTGTGTCAGAAGCCATTTACTTTCTTTCTTCTTCTCAGGAAGCACAACAAAACACTCGTCATCGAACAATTTATTGACATTTGTATTATGGTTCCACATGTAACGCAAAGTTTCTATAAACTGGTTCAGATAGCGTTTATCCCCATCAATAGCATACACTTCCTCAAAACCTCTCAACATAATAGCGACGAACCATACATTACCATTCTTCAATGCCCGGAACTGAGTTCCATCATCGGCTACAAAATCTTCAAAGAAAAACCGGTCGCACGCTTTGGCAAGTTGCTGTGCATCTTCCAAATACAAAGAATCTTGTGTATGCTTGAATAACAAGGCCGCAGCTTGCATCATCTGTCCGCTGTTATATTGGAATTTCCATTTCGTCACTTTTCCCTGCAAAGAAATATTATCGAAATACAATCCATCTGTAGAATCTTGAAGATGCGTCTTAGTCCATTGATACAATTCCTTACCGGCATTCAAATAAGCTTCATCTTTTGTTATTTGATACAATTTCAGGGCTAATACCGATGCCGGAGCATTTGAGCAGGTATTTTTCGAATGTTTTTTTTGTTCACACCAATAAATGCCATCACCCAAAATGCTATCACGTCCGCTTTCCAAGAATTTCCATATACGCTCAGCTTCATTTTTATATTCCGATTTCTTTGTCAATTCATAACTTTCCACATAGTCTATCCCAAGCCATATATTATCATCGTAAAAACGATCTGAATGACCGGCTTCTGCCAAATACGACTGATAACATACCGGCAAACGGGTCGTATCCACATAACAATGCAAACCCGGGATAATGCATGTATCCAGCAACTGAGCATAAGATGTATCAGACGTTGCCTTCAATAACGCATTTACAGCAGAAAAGACTCCGGAAGTAGGCCACAAATAAGCTACCTTATCTTTACGGATTGTATCCGCATCGGCCAAATAAGTAACCACATCACCGTCTTTCTTCGGATAATTCTCATTAAACAAACCTACCTTCCCTTGCTGATAATATACAAAAATACTATCAAGCAACGCATTTGCATTTCCTACAAACTCATTTGCCGACGTTTTCTCATGCGTACACGCACCCCAAAAAAGCGAAGACAAAAGAAACATAACACCAAGTAATTTTACTGAAGATTTCATCGCGTTTTTTATTTTTGTTTGGACAAAAATAAGGGAATTTATCGGACAATCTTGTTTTCATGGCAGACAAATTTGTGTCTATCAACGACACTTTCCGCACATAAGCCTTAAAAACAGCATAAAAAACAACCAACACTTGTTTTATTCTCTCATTTTACCATTATAAACTTTAACATTTCAAAAAGCCCATCTATCGTTTTTTTTTGTATTTTTGAATATAACATTAATTTATCGTACCATGAATGCAAACTCTATTTTCAGTATGCGCATCCCGACTAACATTATTTTCGGATGTGGAGAATTAAAAAGATTAGCGACAGAAAAGTTGCCGGGAAAGAAAGCAATGATCGTTATTTCATCGGGCAACTCTATGAAAAAATATGGTTATCTTGACAAGGTTATCACATATCTCAACGAAAACAACCAGACAGGAAGCATTGTTTTCGACAAAATAATGCCTAATCCTATTAAAAGCCATGTCATGGAAGCGGCTGCAATTTGCAGGGAAGAAAAATGCGATTTTGTCATCGGATTAGGAGGCGGAAGCTCGATTGATTCGGCAAAAGCAATTGCGGTCATGGCTTGCAACAAAGGCGATTTTTGGGACTACGTGAGCGGAGGAAGCGGCAAAGGACGGGAAGTTCAAACAGCATTACCTATTGTAGCGATACCTACCACTGCAGGAACCGGTACGGAAGCCGACCCATGGGCAGTAATTACCAATGAAGACACTCAAGAAAAAATTGGATTCGGATGTACTTTAACATTCCCTACCTTATCTATTATCGACCCTTCACTCATGCTCTCCATTCCACCACACCTGACTGCTTACCAAGGATTCGATGCTTTCTTCCATGCGGCAGAAGGATTTATCGCCAATTGCGCAACTCCTATCAGCGATTTATATGCACTTGAAGCAATCCGTTTGTTATACAAATATCTCCCTGTGGCAGTAAACGATGGAAAAGATTTAAAAGCAAGGGCTAAAGTTGCATGGGGAAGTACATTGGCAGGATTGGTAGAAGCAACATCCAGTTGTACCTCCGAACATTCTTTAGAACATGCCATGAGTGCATATTATCCTCAATTACCACACGGCACAGGACTAATAGCATTAAGCGAACCATACTTCGAAACATTCCGCAACGACTGCATGAAGCGATACATGAAGATGGCAGAGATTATGACACAACAAAAAAGCAATCGCCCCAGCGATTTCATTGATGCATTGCACAGGATGAAAAAAGAATGCCATGTTGACAATATCAAATTAAGTGACTGGGGGCTGAAAAAAGAAGACTTCCCACGCATGGCTCAAAACGCCCGCGATACCATGGGAGGATTATTCACATTAGACCCACGCCCGCTGACCGACGATGACATCATGAATATTTACCAAAAAGCTTATAAATAGCTGTCGATAAGCTGCCATTCTTTTCCGTTCCTTTCGCTATCAAGAATGGCAGCTTATTCACTTTTAAAGACAATTAAATCCTTTTTATTGAAAAATCTTTCGAAAAAATCGTAACTTTGCCACACGTGAATAAACATGATGTGTATGGCAGATACAAAACAACAGTTTGAACATATTATCGGCATTTGTCGCGAGCTCTTTGCTAAAAAATTACACGATTACGGAGCTGCGTGGCGTATTATGCGCCCTTCATCTATTACAGATCAATTATTCATCAAAGCCAATCGCATACGTAGTATTGAAATAAAAGGAATAGCATTTGTCAATGAAGGCATACGATCGGAATTGATCGGAATTGTCAATTATGGCATTATCGGACTGATTCAACTTGAATTAGGTTACACCGACAAGACAGACCTCACAGAACAACAAGCACTCGAGCTATACGATCGCTATTCTAAAGAAGCGTTACAACTTATGCTGAAAAAAAATCATGACTACGATGAAGCATGGAGAAGTATGAGAACAACTTCATATACCGATTTAATCCTCATGAAAATTTACCGGACAAAACAAATAGAATCGTTAAGCGGCAACACATTAGTTTCGGAAGGTATTGATGCCAATTATTTAGACATGATTAACTATTCAGTATTCGGCTTAATTAAATTGGAATATGGAGAATAGACATGTACATATCGGAACCATTATTGGAGTAACATGTTGCCGCTTTTTATTAGCCATTGTTTTTATATTTTCCGGCTTCATAAAAGCAAACGACCCAATTGGAACCGTTTACAAAATTCAAGACTATTTAGAAGCATGGCATATCTCCCAGTTTATTCCAAACGGAATTCCATATCTCGGAGCTATAATGATGGCTGTGTTCGAATTTGCCCTTGGATTTTATTTGCTATTTGGCCTCCATCGCAAAATTACCCCAATTCTGCTTCTGCTCTTTATGGGATGTATGACACCTCTTACCCTATGGCTTGCTATCACAGCCCCCATATCAGATTGCGGCTGCTTCGGAGATGCCATTATTTTAAGTAATTGGGAAACTTTCTGGAAAAATATCATCTTACTTATTGCAGCCATCATTGTTTTTAAATGGAGAAAAACACTTATCGTGAAATTCGTATCTAATAAAGTCGATTGGATTATTGCACTTTATGGGATTGTATTTATTATCGTTTATACAATTTATTGTTCATATTATCTCCCGGTTTTCGATTTTCGCCCTTATCATATAGGAGCTAATATCCCGGAAGGAATGAAAATTCCGGAAGGAGAAAAGCCAACAACTTACGAAACAACATTTATTTATTCGAAAGATGGCAAAGAACAAGAGTTTACAATTGATAATTACCCAACAGATTCCACTTGGACGTTTATTGACTCAAAGACTCGCATCAAAGAACAGGGATACGAACCTCCTATTCATGATTTTTCAATTATATCGCATCTCGATGGAGATAATTTAACACAATCCATACTCGGAAGCGACAAATATACTTTCCTATTGACATCTCCACATCTAAAAAATGCAGATGATGGGAATATGGATGCTATAAACAGCATTTACGATTATAGTTATGAATATGGATATAACTTCTTGTGCATTACTGCTTCATCGGATGAAGAAATCCAAATATGGCAAGAAAATACCGGAGCAGAATACCCTTTCGCATTAATGGATGAAATTACATTGAAAACAATAATCCGATCTAATCCCGGATTATTATTACTCAAAAACGGAACTGTTATCAACAAATGGAGTACAAACAATTTGCCTAACGAAGAAATGTTATGTGCACCTTTAGAAAACATTCCTATTGGACATTTAAACAAAAAAACCATAACCTATAAACTAACAGAAGTATTAGGGTGGTTCATTTGCCCTTTATTACTCCTTACTCTTTGCGATTTAATATGGCTGAAATGGCAAGAGAAAAAGAAACGTATAACAAACAAACATAATTTATAAACTAAAAATTTAAACAAAATGAGAAAAAACATTGTAGCAGGGAACTGGAAAATGAACAAAAACCTGCAAGAAGGTATTGCATTGGCAAAAGAACTGAATGAAGTATTGACTGCAGACAAACCAAACTGCGATGTTATTATCTGCACTCCATTCATCCACTTAGCTTCCGTAACTCCGATTGTCGACAAAAACATCATTGGCGTAGGAGCTGAAAACTGTGCAGATAAAGCTGCAGGAGCTTACACCGGGGAAGTATCTGCTGAAATGGTCGCTTCCACAGGTGCCCAATATGTTATTTTAGGACATTCTGAACGCCGTGCTTATTACCATGAAACTGTTGATATCCTAACAGAAAAAGTTAAATTGGCTTTGGCTAATAATTTACAACCCATTTTCTGCATTGGTGAAGTTTTAGAAGAACGTGAAGCAAACAAACAAAATGAAGTAGTAAAAGCTCAATTAGCATCTGTGTTCTCGCTGTCTGCAGAAGATTTCAGCAAGGTCATCTTAGCTTATGAACCTGTATGGGCTATCGGAACCGGCAAAACGGCCACTCCCGAACAAGCAGAAGAAATTCATGCTTACATCCGTTCTTTAGTTGCAGAGAACTATAATGCAGAAGTTGCAGAAAATACATCTATCCTATATGGTGGAAGCTGCAAACCGACCAATGCTAAAGAATTGTTTGCAAAACCAAACGTAGATGGTGGATTGATTGGCGGAGCTGCATTAAAAGCTGCCGACTTCAAAGGCATCATCGATGCTTTTAAATAATAGCATACTTTTCCAACAGGTAGCAAAGTGTTGAAAAACAATTAGCACTTTGCTACTACTTTACATACCAAACCCCATATACGTTTCGATTATATTTTTATGAGACATTTGCTATTTCTTCTTTTCATGTTGCCGGCTTTTTATGCCCATGCCCAACAAACCATTATAGAAAGTTTAGAGGAAAAACGCCCAGAAGAAGGGACTGTGAACATATACCAAAGTCCCCAAATTAAATCATACATCGGACAACGTTATGTACCGAATATCCGCAAAACACTCAAGGGTAGAGGATTCAGAATACAGGTTTATGTTGGAAATAATTCCAGATCGGCAAGGAATGAAGCATATAAAGTTGCCCAAAAAGTAAAAGAAGAATTTCCAGATATCCCTGTCTATACTTATTTCCAGCCTCCACGCTGGTTGTGTCGTGTAGGCGACTATAAAAGTATAGAAGAGGCCCATGTTGTAATGCGCAAATTAAAGGATAGCGGGAAATTTAAAGAAGTTGCTATTGTTCGTGAACAAATAAACATACCCATCGAATAATGATAGATACAAATTTATTACAATTCTCTGAAGAAAAAATACAAAAACTAATGTTTCACTATCGTGAGATCCTTTCCATCTTAGGAGAAGATACTCAACGTGAAGGTTTATTAAAGACCCCGGAACGAGTTGCCAAAGCCATGCTAACCTTAACACGCGGATATGATGTCGACCCCAAGAGTGTGTTATTAGCAGCAAAATTCAAAGAAAACTATAGCCAAATGGTCATTGTTAAAGACATTGATTTTTTTTCAATGTGCGAGCATCACATGCTTCCTTTTTACGGGAAAGCCCACGTAGCCTATATCCCCAATGGATACATCACCGGGCTAAGCAAAATAGCTCGTGTTGTCGACATTTTTTCACACAGGCTGCAGGTGCAAGAGCGAATGACCCTTCAAATCAAAGAATGCATACAAGAGACATTAAACCCATTAGGTGTCATGGTGGTTATAGAAGCCAAACACATGTGCATGCAAATGAGAGGGGTTGAAAAACAAAACTCAATTACTACAACGTCCGATTTTACCGGAGCATTTAATCGGGCAAGAACCCGAGAAGAATTCATGAATCTCATAGGAAGGAATAAATAAAAAGCAAACCTTCCTATGGAAACTATGCCAATACCATCCAAAAAAGGAGTGCGCACAACACATCG
Source organism: Candidatus Phocaeicola gallistercoris (assembly GCA_019116145.1). Taxonomy (GTDB): domain Bacteria; phylum Bacteroidota; class Bacteroidia; order Bacteroidales; family Bacteroidaceae; genus Phocaeicola; species Phocaeicola gallistercoris. The sequence continues at coordinate 1,511 of DXCG01000157.1, read as the reverse complement.
ATAACAAACGCGATTACCGACCACTTTACAAATTGCTTGTCTTTTTTGCCACAGCCATAAATCATACCTACAATACTTGCCAACAGAATACCGATAGCAACACCTGCAATATCGGCGACTGCAAGCCCCACTACGATGAGCAGCCCCATTGTTATTAAGATGTTATTTTTCATAAGAGTACAGTTAACTTTAACTTCCTGATTTAAGATTAGCAATATACAAAAAAGTTCCAACAAAAACATCCTGCAAACAATTAAAAAGAAATAAAAAAGGTTTTGACATTTTATCCGAATATCAAAACCTTTTGGGCAAATTGCCTTACACAAAATAAAAACGCCGTGCATTTATATCTTGCAGCAACAAACTATTTATCCTATTTTTGTTGCATAAACCAACTAATCTATCAAAATCATGACACACATACATCAACACTTGACAGAGCTTATAGGGCATACTCCTTTATTAGCCTTAACACGTCTACAACAAAAATACCAAACAAAAGCAAATCTTATCGCAAAATTGGAATTCTTCAATCCGGGAGGAAGTGTTAAAGACAGAGTCGCTTTTGCCATGATTGAAGATGCCGAACACCAAGGAATTCTCAAGCAAGGCTCAACTTTAATAGAACCAACCAGTGGGAATACAGGAATAGGACTTGCTTGGGTTGCATCGGTCAAAGGATATCCCCTTATTTTAACCATGCCTGAGACAATGAGCCGCGAACGGCAGATGCTGCTAAAAGCTTTTGGAGCCAAAGTTGTTCTTACAGAAGGAGCGTTGGGAATGAATGGTGCCATCAGAAAAGCAAACGAACTTCGTAATGCCATTCCGGGTGCCGTTATCTTACAACAATTTGAAAATCCTGCCAACCCTCTCACGCACAAGCAATACACAGCACAGGAAATCTGGGACGACACAGAAGGGAAAATCGATGTCTTTATAGCAGGAGTCGGAACAGGAGGCACTGTAAGCGGTGTTGGAGAAGGATTGAAAGCACACAATCCGCACATAGAAATTGTAGCTGTAGAACCAGATAGCTCGGCAGTATTGTCGGGAAACAAACCGGGGAAGCATAAAATACAAGGTATCGGAGCTGGGTTTATACCTAAAACTTACAACCCGAACATCGTTGATAAAATTATCCGTGTCACAGACGATGATGCGTTACAAACCAGCAGAATCATCAGCCTATACGAAGGATTATCTGTAGGGATATCAGCAGGAGCAGCAGCCTATGCCGCCATACAGTTGGGCAAACAAGCCCAATATGAAGGGAAAAACATTGTTGTATTATTCCCCGATTCAGGAGAACGATACCTATCGACCGAACTATATTCCTCAGAAATACAGAAATAGCAAACAGCAATCACAAAACAAATAATACACAAAAAGAGGCTACTCAAATTATTCAATTCGGGATAGCCTCTTTCATTTAGTGGGCGTTGACGGATTCGAACCGCCGACCCTCTGCTTGTAAGGCAGATGCTCTGAACCAGCTGAGCTAAACGCCC
>DXCG01000156.1 GCA_019116145.1 Candidatus Phocaeicola gallistercoris | reverse complement strand
TCATAACTACAATCGGTTTATTTCATCGCTTCCTGCACCTGTTCCCTTATATTTAGTCTTGAAATTGTTAAAATTCCAACTTACTGAGAAAACTATTCTTCTTCCATATGGATTTGTCGCTCTGTTCGATACAATATAGTTGAGTATTTTAGTATCTTTTGTTTTACTCCAGTTAAATAAATCTTCACCCCTAAGTGTAAGATTTAGATTGTCAGAAAAGAAGGATTTTTGTATGGATAGCTCACTATAGCCAAAGCCTTTCATATAATAAATGCCACGATTACCTTTCGTATTCCATTGTACATCAACACGTAATGTAAAATCCTTAGGTAAAGAAAATTCATTCTGAAGCGAGAACAGTCCGTAAGGCTTGTTATAATCCAAAGGTTCGTTCAAATAGTCTAATGTTAGAAACTGCTTGTAAACTCCAGCAGTAAGTGTCGGTCTCCAGCATCCCCACGACGGTGAAGCGACTAGCATAGCTCCCATTTGTTGATATTTGGGTGCATTCGTGGTAAACCATACGGAAGAACCATCTGTTACATCCGATTGTTCAGCTGTTGTGTAGATATAATCTTTAATATATTGGTAATTTAGGCGGAGACTGATAACGGAATACTTCACGCTAAAATCAACATCATATATTTTTTGTGGTTTCAGATTCGGATTTCCCTTTTCCTGATGGAACTGGTTATTGTACTTGACTTTATTGTTAAGTTGTTCAAAAGAGGGTCGTTGCAATCTATTTGTAAAATTCAGGGAAAAGTCCAGTTTCTTGATTGGAAATGACAATGAGAGTGATGGTAGAATATCGGAATAATTCTTTTCTCCAATTATCTTGCCAAAGTCAGTTGTCTTGGATTGGACAAACTCGTAACGAATACCGGCTTCACCCTGTACTTTTCCTATATTCATCTGATACTGCACAAAAGCGGCATATTTGTTTTCTCTATTGTCATATACATCATCATCTATCTTTCCCTCAGGATTTCGTGAATTGCCACTAATCTTTACCATACTATAATCAATCCCCCATTTCAGACTATGGTTTTCATTAAAGAGATAGTCAAATACACCCTTTGCCGCATACACATGACTGCTGTTTTCGCTGTAAGTATTAGTCGTTTCGGTTCTATTCTCCAAATATGAGGTTTCTTCAACCTGTTCGTGACTGTCAAGTTTGTCATGCGCATAGTCTGCATCTACTTGTATTGAGAGTTTCTCAGTTGGTTTCAAATAATAATATATGCTTACATTGTCGAATCTTGAATCATCCTTCCCCAAAAGAGCATTACCGTTATCAGCAAAAAGTTCATTGTTCTCATACATCTTTATCCAATCATTCTCGAAGTTGGATCGAGTTTTCAAATTGCTGTTATATCCAGTATATTGTATTCCTATACTATGCTTCTCGCTAAAGTCATAATTTATTCCGGCAGAATAGGAATGGTCATAACTGCTGTCAGTATATTTGGATGATGAAACTTCATTATATTCTGCATTTTTTTCATAATTGGTTTGAGTAACATCATATTTGATGTCTTCTTTTGTATGATCGAAACGATATGAACCGAATATATTCAGTTTGTTCCATTGATAGCTGAGTGAAACACCCTCGTTGTGATAGAAATGATTGGACTGTACAGCCTCTGCATCCATTTGCGCCATAAATCCATTGCGACGTTTCTTCCGGGTGGTTATCTTCACTACGGCTCTGGTGTCCGCATCATATCCCGCACCAGGATTAGAAATTACTTCCACGTTTAAAATGTCTGTTGATTTCAACATCAGGAGTTCATTGTCATTCCGCATTTTCTTATTGTTTATGTAAATGACCGGACTTCCTTTCCCGAATACTTCATATTTGTCCCCAGTTGCTATTATTCCGGGTATATGTTTCATCACTTCTTTGGCATTTCCGATATTTTTCAATGAAGAGTTGGCTATGTCAGTAACGATATTTCCTCCTTTGCTATATACACGTATTCGATTGGCTGTGACAGTTACTTCCGAAAGGACTTTCGTATCTTCATTCAATGTGATAAAACCTATATTCATATCATCGTCCAATACGGAAAGCCGTTGGGTGTATTCCTTATACCCCAGATATGACAGCTTCAGGATATAGTTGCCTTTCTGCACTCCGTCAATGCGGAACATTCCTTTGTCATCTGAAACACTACCTTTGAAAAAGGTAGAATCTGAATCATTCAACAGAATAACATTAGCATATATTACCGGATTATTTGAAGTGTCTTTGATACCTCCTTCAATGCATTGGGCATATGTATTAATTGATGTTGATGCCAGAATTGACAGAATTAGTAATTTGATTTTTCGCATACTCATTTTTACTTTTTTACATTTGCATTTTTATTGTAAATGTAAAATGCATTTTCTATTTAGGAGTTATATTCCATATGAAATCGCAGAAAACATGTCTATTTATCAACAAATGTTGATGTTTGCTTTTCAAGACTTATAGATTTTCTTATTCTACTCATGTGTGTTGGCGTTATTTTCAAGTAAGACGAAACTTCTTTTATAGGAATGAGCTGAAGTAAATTCGGACTTCTTTTGATAAGCTGTCTGTATCGTTCCTCGGGAGTAAGTCGGTAAAAATCGGTATATCTTGAATAAGTCTGAAAATACATTTGCTCCGCTGCGATTCGTGCAATATATTGGTTTTCTATACTCCTTTCAAATTCTTTTTTTAGTATCTCAGAGTGGCATATATATATTCTACAACCTACTAATGCTTGTATGGAAATCTCAGACTTGATATTATAAAGGCAGGCGGGATAATCTGCCATAAATTCACCTGTAAAGGAGAATCCTGTATTGTATTCTTTTTTTTCTCTTGCATTGTAGCAGGTGTATTTTATAATACCTGATTCAATATATCCCCAATAAGGGAATATATCCCCTTCTTTTGAGATATATTCCCTTTTCTTATAGGTATGTACACTACCATATTTTAGACATAGACCCTTGAAAAAATCAGAGGGGATGTTGGATATATATGAGTTAAATTTATCCATTTATTCACATGTTAATGATGCTATATTTAACGTAAGTTTAAATGCAAAAGTAGTGAATTTCCTATTAAATGAATTTCTTAGCAGAACGAAAATCAGAGTTTTAAGATTAATTTCATAATTTGTACCCCTGTTGGGTCTCAAAATATAGAAGATATTGAAAATCAATAGTTGTAATCAATTCCCCGACAACCGATATAGCTTAATTGAAATTCGCCCATAGGACAGAGTATAGACCGCCCTATTTTATAGTATTTTGAATTACTATTAACTGTTCGTTAGCCTAAAAGTGTGACATTATGGTGACATTTTTAGAATTTAATTCATTTTCCCAATGTCTAAAATACATATTTATATTATTGATATACAATGATATACAATAGAGTACAATATTGTTGTTTATCAGAAGCCTAATACCCCACTCGCCTTTCGGCGGCGGGATGCGTGCCACTCAAAACAGCAAGCTGGGCACGGGAAAAACACTATCAGGATTGGACAGAGCACGGAAGGTTCTATCTCTCGTATAACCGACCATGACACCTGAATTTCGATAACAGACCCGCAGAATAGTTGGTCAAGACTTTAATCAAGTTATAATTTCGAGGGACTACGGCTTTAGGAGCAAAAGTGCATCAAAGATACCCATCGCTATCTAAGCGGAAAATCATCGCCAAAGCATGCGAAATTATTCGGCAAGACATTATACAATTCTGTGCCTTAACTATTGGAT
>DXCG01000155.1 GCA_019116145.1 Candidatus Phocaeicola gallistercoris | reverse complement strand
AATATTTATTTGTCATGATGAATTTGTAAAATTAACAGAATTTAATAGTGTGTCATTCTTTATATTGTTACTTTTGCAAATAAAATATTACGAATGAATAATTATTAATTGATTAAGTAAAATGAAGAAATTCGTTATGATAGGTATGGGTTTGTGTGTTATTTTAGCGTGCTCATCCTGTAAATCAAGTGAAAGTGCTTACAAGAAAGCCTATGAAAAAGCAAAACAGCAAGAATTGGCCGACGCCTCAGCTGTAGAAAGTGAATCGACAGAGGTTACTCCTATGACAACTGTAACTCCGGTAACGTCTGCTACGACAACAACGGTGGAATCTGTTCCAGTGCGTGAAGAAAAAGTTGAGCTTGTTTCTGGTAATGGGTTGAAAGCTTATAGTGTGGTATGTGGAAGTTTTAAGGCAAAAACAAACGCTGATGGGCTGAAAAGTAGAATGGATGACGAGGGATATGATGCAAAGGTTGTGTATAATGCAGAAAAAGATACATACCGAGTAATTGTTGAATCGTTTGATACTCGTTCGGAAGCTGTACGGGCACGTGATGCTTTTAAGGCAAAATATCCTGATAATAAAGATTTTCAAGGTGCATGGCTTTTGTATAACGTTAATTAACGTAGTCAGATTATAAGAAAAAGTATTTATAGTTTTATATTTGGAAAGCGATAGTACGTACTATCGCTTTTTTTTATATTTTTGCCGTCTAAATAAATATAAGAAATAAAATGAATCTAAAGTTATATGTAAATCTTTGCCTGTTTTTATTTGTGCCATTATTCTTATCGGCACAAGAAAAGGTAGTTCCTGTTAAATATGGAGATATGGAACAGTGGGTGACACGAAAAATCCATGAATCTGGAATCATAGGAGGAAACACAAAATTGCTTTACGAATTAGGACCGACAAAAGAAATAGAAGGTAATATACCTTATATAAATCAAGGAGGTTCTCCGTGGGGAAACTCAAATGTAATGGCTAAGGTCGTTGGAATCGTAAAAACGAATACCAGTGTGTATCCGGAAAAGCGAGGAGATGGGTACTGTGCGCGTTTGGAAACGCATATTGAAAGTGTAAAGGTACTTGGTATGGTAAATATAACAGTGTTGGCTTCTGGTTCATTGTTTTTAGGTGATATGAAAGAACCTATTACTAGCACAAAAGAGGGAGAAAAAGCATTGAATATGGGAGTTCCTTTTACTTCACGCCCAAAAGCTGTCCGTTTTGATTATAAAGTCCAAATGTCAGGTGAGCCTAATCGTATTCGACAAACAGGGTTTAGTAAAAAAAGTGTGGTACCGGGGCAAGATTGTGCCATTATGACCTGTTTGCTTCAAAAACGTACAGAAGATAAAGATGGGAATATATTAGCAAAAAGAGTAGGAACGGCTGTTGTTCGATATAATAAAAGTGAAGATTGGCATAATCAAGTAACTTATGAGATTAGATATGGAGATATTTCTCATGACGTTTCTTATTATGATGCAGAATTGATGGAATTGGGGGTAGGGAAATATTATGCTCGTAATAGTAAAGGAGAAAGTAAAATGATTCAAGAGACCGAATGGGCTAATGCTGATGAAATGCCGACTCATATTATATTGCAGTTTACCTCTAGTTTGGGTGGGGCTTTTGTAGGTTCTCCGGGAAATAAACTATGGATAGATAATGTGGGTCTAGTTTATTAGTCTATTTAAATAGAGATTAAAACTCGTTTCTTGTTTTTTAGCATTAAATAATGATGAATTTGAATTGTATTGATAAAGTATCAAGAATAAATTAGTATTTTTGCGACGTTTATGGGAAGAATTTTATCGATAGATTATGGTAAGAAACGAACAGGAATAGCCGTAACAGATCCTTTACAAATAATAGCCAACGGACTTACAACGGTTCCTACGGATCAATTGATGAACTTTTTGTTGGCATATATGGAAAAGGAATCTGTGTCATGTATAGTTGTGGGGCATCCTAAACAAATGAACAATGAAGATTCGGAAAATATGAAGCGTATTATCCCGTTTGTAAATTTGTTGAAGAAACGTTTCCCTGATATTATCGTAGAGTTATTTGATGAACGTTTTACTTCTGTATTGGCTCAACGAGCTATATTGGCAGGAGGTGTGAAGAAAAAAGATCGTCAAAATAAAGCTCTTGTCGATGAAGTAAGTGCAACTATTATTTTACAATCGTATATAGAATCGAAAAAATAAGGATTTATGATTTTACCAATTTATGTATATGGACAACCTGTACTTCGTAAAGAAGCTGAAGATATAACTCCTGATTATCCAAAGTTAAAAGAATTAATTTCGAATATGTTTGAAACAATGGATCATGCTGATGGAGTTGGATTGGCGGCTCCGCAAGTAGGATTACCTATTCGATTGGTTGTAATTAATTTGGATGTTTTATCTGATGAATATCCGGAATATAAAGATTTTCGTCGTGCATATATTAATCCTCGTATTGTGGAAGTAGGAGATAATATGGTTTCTATGGATGAGGGATGTTTAAGTTTACCTGGAATACATGAAAGTGTGAAGCGTCCAGACCGCATACATGTGACATATTTAGATGAACAAATGGTGTTGCATGATGAATGGGTAGAAGGATATTTGGCACGTGTTATGCAACATGAATTTGACCATCTGGAAGGAACTATGTTTATCGACCATTTATCTGCGTTGCGTAAGCAGATGGTTAAAGGTAAACTTAATAGTATGTTGAAAGGAAAAGTTCGTTGCTCTTATAAGGTGAGAACCATTAAATGATACATCGCATATTTTATATAATTCTTTTCTTCCCTGTAACCATATGGGCACAAATTAATACCGACCGAGTAATGGCTATCGGTAGAAATGCGCTTTATTTTGAAGATTATGTTCTTTCTATTCAATATTTTAATCAAGTAATAGGAGCAAAACCTTATTTAGCTGAACCTTATTTTTACCGAGGGTTAGCTAAATTGAATTTGGATGATTTTCAAGGGGCAGAAGCCGATTGTACAGAGTCAATTCAGCGAAATCCTTTTGTAGTAAATGCGTATCAGATGCGTGGATTTGCACGGATACAACAAGATAATTATAAAGGAGCTATTCAAGATTATAATAAGGCTTTGACGATTGACCCTGAAAATGTAAGCGTTAGATATAATTTGGCATTATGTTATTATAAAGAAGATGGTTACAAAGAAGCAAAAAATGAATTAGATACTTTACTTCGTATCTCTCCTCGTTATACCGATGCTTATTTAATGCGTATGGAAGTTAATTTAAAGCAAAAAGACACGTTGCAAGCTGTTAAAGATGTTGAGTTTGCTGTTGATATAGATCGGTATAATCCTGACACATGGACTGCAAAAGCCATACTTTCTTTGTCGCAGGAAAAATATAAAGAGGCTGAAAGTGATTTGACGGAGGCGATTCGTTTGTCGGTACGTAACTCGGCATTGTATATTAATCGTGCATTGGCTCGTTACAATCAGAATAATTTAAGAGGAGCGATGAGCGATTATGATTTGGCTATAGATATAGATAAAAATAGTCTTATAGGGCATTACAATAGAGGTTTGTTAAGGAGTCAAGTTGGCGATGATAACAGAGCGATTGAAGATTTCGATTTCGTTTTAAATGTAGACCCGGATAATATGATGGCTGCATTTAATAGAGGGGTATTGAGAGACCGTACAGGCGATTATAAAGGCGCGGTAGAAGATTATTCCAAAGTATTGGATGTTTACCCGAATTTTTTGTTAGGATATCAATTCCGTTCGGAAGCATTGCGAAAAATAGGTGATGCAAAAAAAGCAGAAGAGGATGAATTGGTATTATTACAGGCTCAATTGGATTCCCAAAATGGGAAGCAACAGCAAACGCAGACAGCTTCTGCAGGGAAAACCCGTAAGCAATCAGATAAAAATATGAGCAATTATCGTAAAATCGTGGTTGCTGATGAAGAAGATATAACACCTTATAAAACAAATTACAGAGGGCGTGTGCAAGATCATAATATTACCATATTGCCACAACCGATGTTTGTGTTGAGTTATTATGAACGTCCTTTAGAAATAAAACGTCAGATTAATTATTATAAATTGATAGATGATTTAAATAATCAGCACATATTAACCCATGCTTTGTTGATAACAAACAATGAAGCATCGTTGACGGAGGAACAGGCTGCGCAACATTTTGCTTCGATAGATATGGAAACCCGGCAGATTGTAGCCGATTCAACAAATGTAATGCATTATTTTGCTCGTGCCATGGATTTTTATTTGGTACAAGATTTGGATAATGCATTGCAAGACTTGGATAACGTTATAGAAAAAGACTCTACTTTTTTTATGGCTTATTTTATGAGAGGCGTCATTCATTATAAGCAATTGGAATATCGGAAACGCAAGGTGAATTATGACATGAAAGAAAAGCCTTCTGAAAGTTTACAAGTGCGATCGCTGGATTACGCAATGATTCGACGCGACTTTGATAAAGTTATCCAATTGGCTCCGGATTTTGTTTATGCCTATTATAATCGTGCTAATATCATGGCTGTAATGAAAGATTATCGGGCTGCTTTAGTCGATTACGATAAAGCCATCGAGCTGGATAGTCGTTTTTCTGATGCTTATTATAATCGAGGGCTGACGAATATCTTTTTAGGTCACAACCAGAAGGGAATACAAGATTTAAGTAAAGCGGGAGAACTTGGTATCTTTACAGCGTATAATGTAATTAAACGTTTTACATCTCAAGATGAGGAAGAAAAAAATGAGTAATGGGTTATAATTTAAAAGTTTTGTTTATTTTTGCGATTCGATAAAAAGCTAATACATAAAAATTATGATTAAGATAACTTTTCCTGATGGCTCTGTTCGCGAGTATAACGAAGGAGTTACTGGTCTGCAAATTGCAGAGAGTATCAGTTCTCGTCTTGCACAAGATGTTCTTGCTTGTGGAGTAAATGGCGAAACAATCGATTTGATGAGACCTATAAACGAAGATGCTAATTTTGTTCTTTATAAGTGGGATGACGAGCAAGGCAAACATGCTTTCTGGCATACCAGCGCACACTTGTTGGCTGAAGCCTTGCAGGAATTGTATCCTGGTATTCAATTTGGTATTGGTCCTGCTATCGAAAATGGTTTTTATTATGATGTCGATCCGGGAGATGATGTAGTGATTAAGGAAAGCGATCTTCCTGCTATCGAACAGAAAATGATTGAATTGGCTTCTCGTAAGGAGCCTTTGGTTCGTAAAAGTATCTCGAAGGTTGATGCCTTGAAGTCGTTTAGTGAACGAGGAGAAACTTATAAATGTGAGCTGATATCAGAACTGGAAGATGGTCATATTACTACTTATACACAAGGAGCTTTTACAGATTTGTGCCGAGGCCCGCATTTACCATCTACAGCCCCTATTAAAGCTATTAAATTATTGTCTGTTGCAGGAGCTTACTGGAGAGGTCAGGAAGATCGTAAACAGATGACACGTATTTATGGCATCACGTTTCCTAAAAAGAAAATGTTGGATGAATATTTGGTAATGCTGGAAGAAGCCAAGAAACGCGACCACCGAAAGATAGGCAAGGAAATGGACTTGTTCATGTTCTCGGACATGGTTGGTAAGGGATTGCCGATGTGGTTACCGAAAGGTACTGCATTGCGTATCCGCCTACAAGATTTCTTGCGTCGCATTCAGGCTCGTTACGATTATCAGGAAGTTATGTGTCCGCCTATTGGCAATAAATTGTTGTATGTAACATCTGGACACTATGCTAAGTATGGCAAAGATTCGTTTCAACCGATTCATACTCCGGAAGAAGGCGAAGAATACTTCTTAAAGCCAATGAACTGTCCGCATCACTGTATGATATATAAAAATACTCCGCGATCATATCGTGATCTACCATTACGTATCGCGGAATTTGGAACCGTTTGCCGTTATGAGCAAAGTGGAGAGTTACACGGTTTGACTCGTGTACGTAGTTTTACACAAGACGATGCACATATCTTTTGCCGTCCAGATCAGGTGAAAGATGAATTCCTTCGGGTTATGGATATCATTTCCATTGTGTTTAAGTCGATGAATTTTGAAAATTTCGAGGCTCAGATTTCATTGCGTGATAAAGTAAACCGTGAAAAATACATAGGTAGCGATGACAATTGGGAAAAGGCAGAACAAGCTATCGTAGAAGCTTGTCAGGAAAAAGGATTGAAAGCAAAAGTAGAATATGGAGAAGCTGCTTTTTATGGTCCGAAATTGGACTTTATGGTAAAAGATGCTATCGGTCGCCGTTGGCAATTGGGTACCATTCAAGTAGATTATAACTTGCCGGAACGTTTCCAATTGGAATATATGGGGGCTGATAACCAAAAACACCGTCCAGTTATGATTCATCGGGCTCCGTTTGGGTCTATGGAACGTTTTGTCGCTGTCTTAATTGAACATACTGCCGGTAAATTCCCACTGTGGTTGACTCCAGATCAGGTAGCAATCCTTCCAATTTCAGAAAAATTTAATGATTATGCTAATCAGGTTCGTTTGGAATTGAAAAAATACGATATCCGTGCATTGGTTGACGAACGTAATGAGAAGATTGGTCGTAAAATTCGTGATAATGAACTGAAACATATTCCTTATATGTTAATTGTAGGAGAGAAAGAAGCTGCTAATGGCGAGGTTTCTGTCCGCAAGCAAGGAGAAGGAGATAAAGGAACTGTAAAAGTAGAGGATTTTGCAAAAAATATTGCAGAAGAAATTCATAATATGATAAATAAGTGGTAACTTTGCATCCGTGTTTGTAAAGAGGTCTGAAATAGGCTACTTTATCAGATTAGAATAACAATAATTTATTTTATAATTTAAAGCAGACAGGAATACAAGTATTTGAATGAAAAATGACAATTTGAAAGGGCAACATCGAATTAATGAACAGATTCGTGCCAAAGAAGTCCGTATTGTGGGCGATAATATTGAATCGGCTGTTTATCCTATAGCACAAGCATTACGAATGGCTGAAGAATATGATGCCGATTTAGTGGAAATTTCACCCAATGCTGTTCCTCCCGTTTGTAGAATTATTGATTATTCAAAGTTTCTTTATCAATTAAAGAAACGGGCAAAGGAGCAGAAAGCAAAACAGGCAAAAGTTAACGTTAAAGAAATTCGTTTCGGACCTCAAACAGATGAGCATGATTATAATTTTAAATTGAAACATGCCATCGGCTTTTTACAGGGAGGAGATAAGGTAAAAGCATACGTTTTCTTTAAAGGACGTTCAATTCTTTTTAAAGAACAGGGTGAAGTTTTATTGCTTCGTTTTGCAAATGATTTAGAAGATTATGCAAAAGTAGAGCAAATGCCTGTTTTAGAAGGAAAACGTATGACGATTTCTTTATCGCCTAAAAAACAAAATAGTGCGAAGAAGATAGTAGCTCCAAAAGTAGAGGCTTCAGAAACAGGTGCTGTGACAAAAGAATAGAAAGTGTATATAACGTACTAATCTGTATGTTATTATTAGTAATAATAATTAAAGTTTAAACAAGATGCCAAAAGTAAAGACTAACTCCGGTTCTAAAAAAAGATTCGCTCTTACCGGAACGGGTAAAATTAAAAGAAAGCACGCTTATCATAGTCATATTTTGACTAAGAAGACTAAAAAGCAAAAAAGAAATCTTTGTCATGCAGGTTTGGTAGATAAAGCAAATCTGAAGCAGGTAAAAGAACTTCTTTGTATGCGTTAATTTTTAAGCGTAACGTATTAATTAAATTATTAACCGAGTGTTTTAGCTTTAAGTCCGGTTTTTAATATCGGCGCTAACATTCAAAAAGAATTAAAACTATGCCAAGATCAGTAAATCATGTTGCTTCGAGAGCAAGAAGAAAGAAAATTTTAAAATTAACCAGAGGATACTTTGGTGCAAGAAAAAATGTTTGGACCGTTGCCAAAAATACATGGGAAAAGGGTTTGACGTATGCATATCGTGATCGTAAAGCTAAAAAACGCAATTTCCGTGCATTATGGATTCAACGTATTAATGCCGCAGCTCGTTTGGAAGGTATGTCTTATTCTAAATTGATGGGTGCATTACACAAAGCTGGCATTGAAATCAATCGTAAGGTGTTGGCTGATTTAGCAATGAATCATCCTGAAACATTTAAAGCCGTAGTTGAAAAGGTGAAAACTGCTTAAGCAGATAGCTAAAGAAATAGAGGCTAAGTTTTTATAGTCTTATATTGGATTGGATATTTTTAAAAGTTACTCGGGTTTACGAACTTAACGTATTCCTGAGTAATTTTTTATAGAAACGGAAATATTCGTTGTGTTGTATTTCCTTTGTGAGTGTTTGATATCGTTGCAGTCCTTGTTAATGATGTATATTCAGTGTTAAATAGATATCATAATTGCGACGGGATGGACAATAAATGTTTGTTTTACAATTAAAATGCTTCTGTCATGTTGAAGTAAAATAAATTTTGTTGATTAATGAAGTTACGCCCAAAATCTAAGCGTACATTCATTCGTGGTTGTACTTCAATGCGTAATCCTAGTCCTGCATTAGGTAGAACTCCTTCTATTTTTTGTGGAGAAGGTCCCATAAATCCGACACCTCCCCAAGCAACGAATCCTAAATGATTTATGATTTTTTTTATCCAGTTCTCTTTATCGGTATTAAACATTTGTCGGTACTCTGCCAAAGCAATATGCGAACTTTTGTCGCGATATTGTCCCATGTAATAACCACGTAGGTCGAAAGGTGTACCACTTAATATATATTTGTTTAATGGTATATTGTTTCCAAAAACATTTTTTGTCTGTAAAGTCCAGGCTAAAACTTTTCTTTTTCCTACTGTTTTATATTGGCGGTAATCAAGTTCAAACCGGTAGAAGTTGTTGTCACTTCCTAACCATTTCTGATAAATTAATCCTCGAAAATCAAGATAAATGCCTTGGTATGGATTAGCTGGAATATCTCGTGTATCGTAGGTAAGAAGGAAGCCTATTCCTGAGCTGAAATTTTTGTATCCATTTGCGTTTCCTCCCGCTTTTTTGTAGTCGGATTGTTTTACAAGATATTCAGCAGGATTGCTTATTTTGTCGTAATTTAAATCAATTTGTGGACCAATGAAAAAATCGGTGTCTTTGATACGGAATAAAAACCATGGATTAATTTGAATACCACTATATCGGTATTGGCTAGTTGTATCGCTACGGGTATAGTTTTTGTTTGTACTGTAACCTATACCGTAAAAATTTTCTTGTGTATTCTTATAAGTAAATTGACCAAATATACGAAACCGGTCATCCTTAAAGAACAATTGTGGTTTAACTTGGATATTTAAGCCTCCATTGAATAAAAAAGCCATTGCTGCAGGTACGACAGAACGCCGCATGGTAGTATCTTTCGGGTTCATTCGGAAAGTCATTAATGCACTTCCTCCTACAAGAAAACCAAAATCCGGACTAAAACTCGGTCCTCCTAATATATTATAATGAAAGTTTCGTTTTGCAACTTTCAGTTTATGTAGTTCTTTCTTCGAAAGAGTGTCTTCTAGTATATCTGACGGTTTGGGTACGGATGAAGTGCCTTGTATTTGTGCACAAACATTATTCAGTAAGAAAACACATATAAGTGATAATAAGATACTTTTTTTCATGATTCAATATTTCGGACACAAAGATAGGTAAATCCTTTGTATAATAGGGAGTTGATCATGATAAAAAAGTAAAATGAAATTTTAATATTCTGACATGTTTTTATTCTTTTACCTATTGTGAATAAGATGATTTAAATTGGATGGTTTTTTTTCAATTTTTGTGGGGTGAAAATCTATAAAAGAGTAAATGAATTTGTTTGTATGCATGTTATTTCTTATTTTTACCCAATAAAAAATAAAGATTCATTAAAATGACAGTTATAGATCGCTTTTTAAAGTATGTATCATTCGATACCCAGTCTGATGAAACTACCGATGTTACCCCGAGTACGGCAAAACAGATGGTATTTGCTAATTATTTGAAATCGGAATTGGAAAATTTAGGGTTAGAAGATATTTCGCTCGACAGCAATGGTTATTTGTTTGGAACATTACCGGCTAATATTGAAACAGATGTCCCCACTATTGGATTTATAGCACATATGGATACGAGCCCGGATATGTCGGGAGCTAATGTGCATCCTCGAATTGTTTCTAAATATGATGGGGAAGATATCGTGTTGTGTAAAGAAGACAATATAATTCTTTCTCCTAAGCAATTTCCTGAATTGTTAGACCATATCGGTGAAGATTTGATTGTAACCGATGGGCATACGCTACTGGGAGCCGATGATAAAGCTGGTATTGCTGAAATTGTAGGGGCTATTGATTATTTAAAATCACATCCGGAAATAAAGCATGGAAGGATTCGTGTAGGATTTAATCCTGACGAAGAAATTGGTCTTGGTGCTCATAAATTTAATGTGGAGAAATTTAAATGTAAGTGGGCTTATACAATGGATGGTGGTGAAGTCGGAGAATTGGAGTTTGAGAATTTTAATGCAGCATCGGCAAAAGTTACAATTAAAGGCTTGAATGTACACCCGGGTTATGCAAAAAACAAAATGATAAATTCTTTATTAGTTGCACATGAATTTATAAGTATGCTTCCGGTCGATGAAATACCTGCGTCAACAGAAGGATATGAAGGCTTTTATCATTTGGTTGGTGTACAAGGAGATGTAGAACAGACTGTTTTATCATATATAATCCGAGATCACGATCGGTTGAAATTTGAGAATCGTAAAAAGATGATAGCTTTGTGTGTTGAGGAAATAAATCGGAAATATGGGGATGGTATAGCTATTGTTGATTTAAAAGACCAATATTATAATATGCGTCAGCAAATAGAACCGTTAATGTATATTGTAGATATTGCCTTTGCTGCAATGCAAGAAACAGGGATAGAGCCTAAAATAAAAGCAATTCGTGGAGGAACCGATGGTGCACAGTTATCGTTTAAAGGACTTCCTTGTCCTAACATTTTTGCTGGTGGATTGAATTTTCATGGAAGATATGAATTTGTTCCCATTCAGTCGATTGAAAAAGCAATGAATGTGATTGTTAAAATTGCAGAGTTGACAGCTAAACGTTTCTCAGAGATATAGGAGGGAATTATAGAAGATTAATAATAGAAGATTTGTTATTAAACTTAATCTAAAGATGAAAACAACACCTTTTATTAATAAACATATAGCATTGGGTGCCAAAATGCATGAATTTGCAGGCTACAACATGCCTATTGAATACTCAGGTATTATAGACGAACATTTGACTGTTTGCAAATCGGTTGGAGTATTCGATGTTTCACACATGGGTGAATTTTGGGTTAAAGGGAAGCATGCTATGAACTTCCTTCAACAAATAACATCAAACAATGTTGCAGTTCTTGCTCCGGGTAAAGCACAATATACTTGTTTCCCTAATGAAACAGGAGGTATTGTTGATGATTTGTTGCTCTATTGTTTCGATTCAGATTTGTATTTATTGGTTGTTAATGCTGCTAATATTGAAAAAGACTGGGAGTGGTGTATTACGCATAATACTATAGATGTAGGGTTGGAAAATGCATCCGACTGTATAGCACAATTGGCAGTACAAGGTCCGAAAGCTTTAGATACTTTGCAAAAACTGACATCTTTAAAATTAAAAGATATTCCATATTACGAATTTCGGGTAGGTGATTTTGCAGGTGTTTCTCATGTGATAATATCTCATACAGGATATACTGGAGCTGGTGGTTTTGAACTGTATTTCGACCCTCAAAAAGCAGATTGTATTTGGGATGCAATATTTGAGGCTGGTTTCGAATTTGGTATTAAGCCGGTGGGACTTGGTGCACGCGATACTTTGCGATTGGAAATGGGATTTTGTTTGTATGGGAATGATATCGATGATACTACATCGCCATTGGAGGCTGGATTAGGGTGGATTACAAAATTTGTAGAAGGTAAAGATTTTACGAATCGTGTGGCTCTGGAGCAACAGAAGAAAGAAGGTATTACCCGTAAATTGATTGGCTTTGAGATGGTTGACAGAGGAATCCCGCGTCGTGGTTATATGTTGACTGACAATAATGGTGCAGAAATCGGACATGTTACATCAGGAACAATGTCTCCAATGCGTAAAATAGGAATCGGGTTAGGATATGTAAAATTGGAATATGCTAAACCTGGGACAATTATATCTCTTGATAATAGAGGACGTAAATTGAAAGCAATGGTTGTGAAGCCTCCATTTCGTCATTAACAATGGTTATATTGATAATTAAAATACTCAAACAATAAAAATAGTAAGATGAATTACGGTAAAGAATTATGTTTTTGTGTAGGATTCGTTTCTTGTATAGGGTTGCATGCTCAACCATATATGGAACGTGGAGCTGATGAACAAACTCCTTCTTATGCACAATATTTCTCATGGATTAATAATACCAATGAAGGACCTACAGATGAGCAAACTGCTATTAATTTAGATTTTTTTAAGTGGCTTCATGACCGATACGGAATGCAATTAGATATTTATGCGTTTGATGCTGGAACATTAGATGGGGCAAAAAAGTATGGAAGTACAAAGTCTGATAGGTTTAAAGAACAGTTCCCTAATGATTTTGGTGATGTCAGCAAAAAAGCAGAAGAGATAGGGACGCGCTTAGGAGTTTGGGCTGGACCCGATGGGTTTGGCGAGACGCAAGAAGAGGCTGATGAACGAATGAATATGATGAAAGAGCTGGTTGAAAAGTATAATTTTCAACTCTTTAAAATGGATGCTGTATGTGGGCAGTTACGAACAGATAAGTATGCCTATTTTGATCAAATGATGACGGATATACGAAAAATGTCTCCCGATTTCATTTTATTGAATCATCGCCTGAATGCCGAACCAATCAATAAGCATTCTACAACTTTTTTATTAGGCGGTGAGGAAACTTATGTAGATGTATTTATGGTAAACAATGTGACTGCACCTCATCATAGAGCAGGTGCCATATCTCGTATCGCTCCAGAAGGTCTTATTCGCTTGACTGAAGATCATGGCGTTTGCTTGTCTTCCTGTCTTGACTTTTGGGAGGATGATTTGATATTGCAAGCTTTTAACAGAGATTTAATTTTGGCTCCACAGATTTATGCGAATCCTTGGTTTTTAAGTGATGAAGAATTTTCATATCTGGCTTATATCTATAATTTACATAGAACATACAGGGATATATTAGTTGATGGAATAACTCTTCCAGATGCTCAATATGGACCGGGAGCTATAGCAAGAGGGGACGGGAAGACACAATTTCTTACATTAAGGAATTTGACGTGGGACCGTGTGACCTATAAAGTGAAAGCAGATCAAGAAGTGGGATTGACTAAAAAGCATAAAGTGAAAGCTCGTTTATATCATCCTTATGTTTACGATTTAGGAACTTATAATTATGGCGATGAAATAGAGGTTGAGGTCTTGCCATTTAGGACGGTATTGGTGAAACTCACGGTTGAACCTGAAAAGGATAAAGTGCTTTTAAGTGGAATACCTTATCATATTGTTAATGATAAAGTAGGGAATGTGACAGAAGTTAAGCTATTAGGACTCCCCGGAGAAACTTATCATGTTCATTTGGAGAAAGGAAGCAAAAAATTTAAGTCAGCTGAAATTGATGAAGAAGCAATGAAGAATTTGCTTTCGGGAGATGAAATCCTTTTAGCTTTCGATGGAGAGAAATTGCGTGATGATGCTTATCGTAAAATAGCAGACATGACTCCTTGTGAAATACCGGAAGATATAAGTGCTATTTATTATGCAACAGTGTTTGCTGCCGATAATAATGCGTTGGAAGTACGCTCTTTATTACGCTCTGGTGAAACAAAAATCCCGCAAGTGAAAGCTGCTCGTGATGCATTCTTCAATCAGTCTTTATTTAAAGCACGAGAAATTTGGGATAAATATTTGTTTGACGATGACTTGTCTTCTGCATTTTCTATAGCTCAACGATGGGGAGAAATTCGTCCTTTTGGCGAGTCTGGTTTTCATTTGGATATGGGAGAGAATTTGAAACTCGATAAATTGACAATCGATTCTTTTGATGAGTATTCTATTGCTCCTCTTAAATCGTATGAAGGAGTGGAGGCTTATGTTTCTTCCGATTTGAAAAATTGGCAAAGAATTGTGTTTACAGCATCTCCTCATATGGAGATTGATTTAAGTCATGTTGGGGAGGTGCGGTATGTGCGCTTTTCTCCGTGCCCTATTCGGTTGTCAGAGGTTACAGGATATAAAGATGGAGTAAAAGTGAATCGGGATAAATGGAGAGCATCCAATTTGTTTCGTCCTTATGATAGCCCCACATGTAGAGCTTATAGTGTATGGAGAAGCGAATTTGTATTAGATGAAATTCCGGAAAATGCCTATTTATGTGTTGCAATAAATGGTTATCATGGTAACGAAGGTGCGTGGGCAGGTTTTAAAATAGATGGGGAGTATGTGGGGTGTCCGGATAGGGCTCCGTCTTTTACTTCTAATACTTGGGAATATAGAAGTGCTGATAGAGAGCAGAATTATACTTATTATTTGCCTTTGACGAAAGATATGGTCGGTAAAAAAATAGAGGCTTATGCTATTTCTTTAAATCGTAATTTGGATTATGTAAACACAGATCGTCCGGATGATAATACGGAAAAAGGAACTATTCCTACTCAAAATCTGAAACCGGAAGTTTGGTTGAGCAATTATCCGTATCCATTTAAGGAGAAAATGCTTATGTTAGAGAATCGATAAGCTGTTGTGATAAATGAATATTGGATTCTCTCCCCCAAATAATTTTGGGGGAGAGAATTTTTTATTTTATAGCTTCCCATTGGTAATCAATGTATTCCCAAGAAAAATTATAGTCTGCATCAACGTGAACCAGTATGTAGCCTTCTTCTGTATCTGCCAAACTTCCATTCCACCAATTAGCACTGATTGCTCCTCCTGTTATGAATTGATGATTGCGCTCTAAAATCTCTTCATGGATGTGTTGATGTCCTTGCAATATAAGTTTTAAATTATATGCTTTCAGTAACTCAAATACAGCTTTGGTATCTGTCACCATGTCTATGCCTTTGAAGTTTCCTTCTACCACGGGATAATAGAGTGATAGCATCGGGACATGCAGCGAAACGACAACCGGTCTTTCTTTTCCTATTGAATTCAAGTCGTTTTTTAGCCATTCCATTTGTTCGCTTCCTATGCAGAATTGTCCGTTTGGGTCTGGGTTAAGGCTGTTGAGAGCAATAAAATGTACGCCTTTATGGTCAAAAGAATGTTGGCTTTTCCCAAAATATTTTTCAAATAATTTATAGCCGGTTGCGTCTTTTTCACCTTCACAGAAATAGTATCTGTCATGATTGCCAATGGTAAAATGACACGTTGTGCCGCTTTCGTCTATGATTTTTCGGAATCGTGCGTGCAGGTTATTGGCTGTTTGTTCGTTCTCTTGTCCTAAATGGTCTGTTTCCACATTGTCTCCTCCGAATAAGATGAAATCGACATTTCTTTTCTTTGCATCAGCTAATGCTTTTTGTAATCCTTCATTGCAATGTCCGCGATTTTCAGTATTCAGATGTACATCGGTAAAGAAGGCAAATGAAAACTTTTTCCTTTTTGGGTTTTTAGGTGCCGATAACATGTTGGTAGGAATGCCCATGAGTGAGAAAGGCATTGCGATACCGCATAAGCGTAAGAATTCTTTTCTATTCATGATGATATTTGGTTTAAGATTTCATGATATTTATATTTGTTTGACTGCATCTTTTGTATAAGATGCATGGACAAATGTATGTAGAATTTATGAGAAAACCTCAAAAAGTTGTTTGTATGTGTGTTGTTTTATCTTTGATTTCTTTCCGGATGGCTTGCATGGATTTTTTTGTTTGTTTCGAAAAATATCTGTTTATTTGTATGCTTTCGAAGCACATGGTAATTGTATATTTGTGGTTTATGTTATGGATAAAATACGTTTTGGGGTCGTAGGGACTAATTTTATAACCGATTGGGTTATTGCAGGAGCCAAGCTCGATGATCGGTTTTTGCTGACGGCTGTTTGTTCTCGTACTCAAGAAAGAGCCGATGCTTTTGCTGCAAAATATGCCATCCCTTATACATTTACATCGTTAGAAGAGATGGCTGGCAGTTCTGTTGTTGATGCTATCTATATTGCATCGCCCAATTTTTTGCATGCCGAGCAGAGTCTTGTATGTATGAAGCATGGCAAACATGTGCTTTGTGAAAAGCCGTTTGCTTCAAATTATGCAGAAGCATTACGTATGGTGGAAGCATCGGAACAATATGATGTTGTGTTGATGGAGGCAATGAAGCCTACGCTTACTCCTAATTTTTTGTCGGTGTTGCGTAATTTACATAGGGTAGGAAAAGTTCGTCGCTATTTTTCTTCATATTGTCAGTATTCATCGCGGTACGATAAGTTTAAAGAAGGGGTTTTGGTGAATGCTTTTAATCCCTCCTATTCTAATGGTGCGGTAATGGATATTGGTGTTTATACAATATATCCGATGGTCGTGTTGTTTGGTATGCCGAATGAGATTATTGCTTCAGGATTGTTGCTTTCATCGGGAGCTGATGCTCAAGGCTCTGTTATATGTAAATATGATGAAATGGAGGCAACGGTTTTATATTCTAAAATAACCGATTCTTTCTTGCCGACAGAAATACAGGGTGAAAATGGAACTATTACAATAGATCGTATTAATAGTATTGGAAAAGTTACATATACTCCGCATGTTAAAAATATAGGTGGCGGGAAAAGGAGTTTTGTGGCTCCGGACGATTTGACTATGCCTGCAGTAGGAAGTGAATATTTTTATGAGGTTGTAGAATTTATGGATTTGATTTGTTCAAAAAAGACAGATTCGTTGATTAATAGTCATATTCATTCTTTAAATACAATGAGAATATTGGATGAAATACGTAAGCAAATAGGTGTTCATTTTCCTTCCGATTTGCAATAATTTGCATGTTTTGTTGATTTAAATCAAGAAAGATTGATTGATGGAAAAAATAGTGTATAAAGTTTGGAAGTTACGTGTAAAGTGCGTACTTTTGCAACCGCTTTGGAAGGGAAACCGTTCCGGTTTGTTCCGGGCGTGCATTTTTAACGTGGGTTAACACTTTTTGTTTGGTGTTTCCTTTGGTAAGTGTTAGATTTGCA
>DXCG01000154.1 GCA_019116145.1 Candidatus Phocaeicola gallistercoris | reverse complement strand
ATATGAAGAGTTGCAGTTGATTGTTGCACATTTAGGGGGAGGCATATCTGTAAGTGCACATCAGAAAGGGAAAGTTGTCGATGTAAACAATGCGTTAAATGGGGAAGGGCCTTTTAGTCCGGAACGCGCCGGAACTATTCCAGCCAAGCAATTGGCCGATTTATGCTTTAGCGGGAAATATACGTATTGGGAGGTCCGGAAAATGTTGAACGGGAAAGGAGGACTGTTGGCACACCTCGGAACGACACATGTTCCGGACATTGTGCATAAAATACATGGCGGAAGCGAAAAACACCGGTTGGTATTGGACAGTATGATTTATACGGTGGCGAAACAGATCGGTGCAATGCATGTCGTTTTACATGGTATGACAGATGCCATAATACTGACCGGAGGAATTGCTTATAATAAGTATTGTGTGGATTCGCTTCGGGAATGGACAGAACGATTGGCTCCTATAGTTGTTATACCCGGTGAAGACGAGATGACAGCTTTGGCTGTGAATGTGCTGGGAGCGTTGAAAGGAGAAATTCCTTTGCAAGAATATAATCCTCGGTAATAAAAAACGGGATGGGGAACTTAGAACGCCCATCCCGTTTTCCTTTTTTATTTTTTTGCAAACCATTTTTGCTTCAGATAATCGCGTACAGGGATGTCGTATAGCTTTAAGGCGGCATACGCTGTAAGAACAGATGCGATAAACAATCCTGCACAGACGCAAATAATCATACTTAACGGTGCATCGGGATTGTTGCTCTTGAATGTATACAACATGTAGATATAAATAATATGTGTAAGGTAAAGCGGGTAAGAAATCTCGCCCAAAAAGTTGCAAACCTTTTTCGTAAACTCATGTTTTATTTCGCTGCCAGCACCGATGCTCAAGATGAGCGGGAAAACAACAATAATGATAAGTGCCTCGTATAAACCGTTCATCCACATGTTTTCTTCGCCTCCGATACGTGGTATCGTCGTGAATGCTATAATAAGGAGTGAGCACCAGATAAAACCGTTGTGTATTTTTATGAGAAACTTTATTCTGGCTAAGAACATACCTATCAGAAAAGGATAAGCCAAACGAACAAGCCCTATGAATACTTGTGGCGCATCGAATGTCCATCCTCCTATAACTGTATATGCAGCCCACTCGCGTGTGGAAAGGAAACCGAATAAATCGATATTCATGGTTAGCGTAACTGTGAAAAAGGCCGCTATAATGCATAATATTCCTGTAGCCAATTTAGAGAGATGGCGTAAGATAAATGCATAAACGATATTGGCTATGTACTCAAATTGTAGTGACCATACCGGGTCGGTAAAAGGGTTGGTTACTAATGTTCCTCTCATGTCCATACTTGGAGGTATTGGGAGAAGCATACAGCACCATACAATTGCTATGAGAAAGAAATACCATGGGGTATTTTCTATTTGTGGATATACAGAGCCTGCACTGAGGTAAAAAAAACATGCTCCAAACAGAGTCCCGAAAATAACCATCGGATGCAGGCGTATGATGCGGCGTTTGCAGAAATCCCATAAATTCATACGGTTCCATCGGTCATCGTATGCGTATGCAATTACAAAACCGGAAAGAGCAAAAAAGAAATCGACGGAAAGATATCCGTGGTTTATGATTTGTTTCAACGGACCGGGAGAATAACATTCGAACATGTGGAAAAGAATAACCATAACGGCTGCTACCCCACGTAATCCGTCTAATATTTCATATCTGGGTTTAGATTCAATATATGTTGCCTTCATGTGTTTGTTTTTATATTGTTCATGTTATTTATACTCGTGTACCCTTTTCGGATTCATGGGAAACCATCCTTTTAATACTCGTTGCCGTTGTTCGAACAATTCTTTTATACTCCAGAAAGAAGAAAAAGCAAATACACCCAATAATACAGATATCCATAGATTATCTATCAGAACGGATCCTGCAATTCCACCTAATCCTACCAATAGGAACCACCACCAGCAACGGGTGCCCCAGTGATATTCTGCCTTGATAACAATAGGGTGGAAAAAACCGATAATCAGAAAAGTACATAAACCAATGCTTATTCCTTCCCAATGAATGTTTGCTAAAAAACCGCTCATACGTTTTTCTTTTGAATGGGAATTTCTTTTTTGATACTCTGCTCCAATGAAATTAATGTCTCGGTTGCAGTTACGCCGGGGATTTCTTGTATTTTGGAATTGAGCAATTCCATTAAATGTTCATTGTCAGTACAGTAAAGTTTGGTTAACATCGTATAAGGACCTGTCGTAAAATGGCATTCTACGATTTCCGGGATTTTCTCTAATTCGGCTACGACACTTTTGTACATAGAACCTTTTTCCAACTTTATTCCTACATACGTACATGTACTGTATCCTAAACTTTTAGGGTTTACATGGTATCCCGACCCGATAATAACGCCTAAATCAATCAGTCGTTGTACACGTTGGTGGATGGCGGCTCTTGATACGCCACATTCTGCAGCTACATCTTTAAACGGTATGCGTGCATTTTGAGAAATAATTTCAAGAATTTGTTTGTCTAATTTATCAATCTTTTCCATGTTAAAAATCAATTTTAAAATGTCATTTTGTAAGCAAATATACACGATTTTTTTTATTAAAATAAAATAATGTGACGAGAAACAGATTTTTTTTAGAAATATTGCGGTTTCGGTGTTATAAGTATTGTTTTTCTCCTTTCATATTTTATCGTTTGCTTTCTTCGTTCTTTTAAATTGACCGGTTAATTTGCCGGGCGATTTTAAGTGTAAAGTCAAGAGAGAATCATTATTTTTCTTTTTAATCTTTGCAGAATCTATAGACATTTCCTTATCTTTGTATTTGGTTTATTAAGAGTACAATAGGATGCATCCTTTAGAATTGTTCAAATATTGTCCCCGATGTGGCTCTTCTCATTTTGAAGAGCGTAACGAAAAGGCAAAAAAATGTACAGACTGTGGCTTTGTATATTATTTTAATCCCAGTGCGGCAACTGTTGCTTTTATCTTGAATCCTCAAAGGGAATTGTTGGTTTGTAGAAGGGCAAAAGAACCGGCTAAAGGGACATTGGATTTGCCGGGTGGTTTCCTTGATATGTATGAAACAGCAGAAGATGGTGTAGGCAGAGAAGTGAAAGAAGAAACAGGATTATGTGTCTCGAAAACATCGTATTTGTTTTCATTGCCTAACACCTATTTATATTCCGGATTTCTTGTACACACGTTGGATATGTTTTTCCTGTGCTTAGTCGACGATTGTACTTCCGTCAAGGCTATGGACGATGTTGCAGAAACATGTTGGATGCCATTGAATGAGATATGTCCTTCCGATTTTGGACTTGATTCTGTACAGAAAGGAATTATTCGTTTTTTGAAAGAACATGCAATCTAAAATGAAAGATATGAAAAGAAAGAAGAAATGGTGGGGGGTGATTGGGTTAATGTGCTTGTTCCCTTTGGTGATACATGCACAGCAGATAGAACCATTGACACACCCGAAGCGTTTGTTTGATGATGGAAAGGAGTTGTTTTTGCGTCATGATTATGCGGCGGCACAACAAACGTTGAAACAGTATTTGAAAACAACACCGGAGGCATCGCTGAAAGAAGAAGTTTCTTATATGTTGGCATGCATTGCTTTCGAATTGGATTCTCCCGGACGTATCGCGAAATTAGAGTCTTTCTTAAAAGAGTATCCCTATTCGCGGTATGTCAATCGTGTCCGTTCGTTGGTTGCTTCTGCTTGCTTTTTTGAAAATAAGTATGAAAAAGCGATCTCCGAATTTGAGCAATGTAACGTGGATATGTTGTCTAATACAGAGCGGGATGCGTGTATTTTTCGGCAGGGACTTGCTTATTTAGGATTAAAAGATTATCAGGAAGCGTTTGTGCGTTTCAGCATCTTGAACGAAATCAGTGCGGAATATGAAGCAGATGCATCCTACTATTTAGGATATATCAATTATGTACGGCAGCAATATGATGAGGCTCTAAAACAGTTTCAGTCTGTTGAAACGGAAGAAAAATATGCTCGTTTGGCACCCTATTACATTGCAGATATTTATTTAATTCAGCAGCAATACGAGAAAGCTCTTCAAATGGCTTCCGGATATTTGAACAAATATCCATACGAAGAAAAAGCTTTTCAGATGAAACGGGTCTTGGGAGAGTCTTGTTATGAGTTAAAGAATTATCAGGATGCCATAAAATATTTGGAGGTTTATTGTGGAGAAGAAGGTAAAGGTGCGAAGCGGAGTGCTTTATATCGTTTGGGCATGAGTTTCTTTCATGTAAATGTCTATGCTAAAGCATCTCAATATTTAGGAGAAACGATAACCAAAGAAGACGCGTTGTCGCAGAGTGCTTACATGTATATGGGTTTGTGCTATTTGCAATTGAAAGATCATAATCGGGCGCGAATGGCATTTGAACAAGCATCTTCAATGAAAGAAGACCGGTATGTTCAAGAACAGGCTCTTTATAATTACGCTTTATGTATTCATGAAACGTCATATTCTCCTTTTGCAGAATCTGTGACTGTCTTTGAACGTTTCCTGAATGAATTTCCTAATTCGGAGTATGTTGAAAAAGTTAATAATTATTTGGTTGAAGTTTATTTGAATACAAGAAGCTATGAAGCAGCTTTGCGTTCGATAGATAAGATAAGCAATCCGGGAGAACGGATATTGGCGGCAAAGCAAAAGTTGTTGTTCCGTATGGGTACACAAGAGTTTGCTCAGGCTGCTTTCAATAAGGCAATCGATTATTTTTCCCAATCGTTACAATTAGGTCGTCACGATCAGCAGACCAAAGCCGATGCATATTATTGGCGTGGTGAGTCGAAATATCGTTTGAACCAATACGATGCTGCATCGAATGATTTTCGGCTATACCTTGAGTTTGCTGTAGATAAAAAAGAAAGTGAATACGGATTGGCTCTCTATAATTTAGGATATACAGCCTTTAAGCAGAAATTGTACGATAGTGCTTTGCAATGGTTTACACGTTGCACGCAGTCGGGAACAGCTCTGAATCCTTCTGTCTTGGCCGATGCTTACAATCGGATGGGGGATTGTAATTTCTATCATCGTCGTTTTGATGCGGCACAGCAGCTTTACGGAGAAGCAGCGAAAACAGATAAAACATTGGGCGATTATTCGCTATTCCAGATGGGGTTTGTTAAAGGTTTGCAGCGAGATTACGAAATGAAGATACAACTGTTGGATAAATTGCTGGCTACATATCCGTCTTCTTTATATATTGATGATGCTCTTTATGAGCAGGGACGTGCATACGTTCAGTTGGAAGATAACCAAGATGCTATAAAACGATATTCGATATTGGTAGAGCGATATCCGGATAGTCCGTTGTCCCGTAAAGCAGCCAATGAAATAGGGCTTTTGTATTATCAAGACGATAAATATCAGGATGCTATTGTTGCTTATAAGAAAGTGATATCAACATATCCCGGAAGTGAGGAAGCACAGTTGGCTCAACGAGATTTGAAATCCATCTATATTGATATGAACGATATAGATTCTTACGCAAACTTTATTGCTTCTGTGCCGGGCGGAACACGTATGGCAGCTAACGAACATGACTCTTTGACGTATGTTGCCGCAGAACGTATTTATATGAAAGGAGACATGCAGAATGCCAAAAGCAGTTTCTTGAATTATCTGCAATCGTTTCCTACAGGTGCATTTTCTGTTAATGCCGATTATTACTTAGGCATTATTTGCTATAATGAGAAAAATTACCCCGATGCCAAATCCTATTTGGCAAAAGTAATGGAATATCCTGATAATCAGTTTTCAGGAGAAGCGATGCAACTGTGTGCGGAAATGACTTATAATGATAAAGAATATGTTGAGGCTTTAAGCATTTATAAGCGGATGATCGACCGGGCAACGTCGGTGGAAGAGAAACAAAATGCTTTGGTCGGAGCAATGAGATGTGCTTGG
Source organism: Candidatus Phocaeicola gallistercoris (assembly GCA_019116145.1). GTDB lineage: Bacteria > Bacteroidota > Bacteroidia > Bacteroidales > Bacteroidaceae > Phocaeicola > Phocaeicola gallistercoris. Next base: position 9,738 of record DXCG01000154.1, on the reverse strand, counting down.
CTTTCAGAAAAAGAAGAAGACGTTTTAACATATTCTACAATGTTGCTTACACAAAGCAAATCAACTCCCGAAGTGGCGAATGAAGCATATTATTATCGTGCTAAGACTTGTCTGAAAGGAAATAAAAAACAAGAAGCTATTGCCGACTTGTCTGCTTTGGCAAAAGATACTCGTAATGTTTATGGAGCAGAAGCAAAATATTTGCTTGCACAACTTTATTTTGAAGAAGGACAAGCTGATAAGGCAGAGAAAGAGGTGCTGGATTACATCGAAGTCAGTACTCCACATGCATATTGGCTGGCACGTAGTTTTATCTTGTTGTCGGATATTTATATGGAAATGGGACGCGAGTTGGATGCAAAACAATATCTGTTATCACTGAAACAAAACTATCAGGCAGACGATGATATTGCAGAGATGATAGAAACTCGATTAGTGAAATTGAATAAAGAAGAGTAGGTTATGAAATACATATCGGTTTTTTTAGTAGGAATAACAGTCTCATTCGGATCGCTTTATGCACAAAACCAAGGAAATGATTCGATATTAAACCGGACTGTCGTTGTAGAAAATCAGTATAATCCGGAAATAATGGATGCTTTTAAAATGAATGTGCTTCCGGATATAGAAGAACCTGCTGTTACAAAACAGCATATTGATTATGCAACTGCTGTACGTCCTTTCAGCGCATGGGAGTTTATCCCGATGGATGCTTATCCTATCTCTCAAGAGCAAGCCAGAAATGCACGTGGATATATACGTGCAATGTATGGAAATTTGAATAATGTAGATGCCAAAGGGAGCTATTTATGGGATATTACGCAGAGAGATCGTTTGGGGATAATGGCTTCTGTTTACGGGAGGAATGGAGATATTTCTTCTTTTAATCCGGAAGAAGATTGGAAATCCCGCTTCTATCGTACAGATGTAGTATTGGACTATTCCCATAGGTTCCAAAAGGTTTCGTTGGCTGTAGGAGGGTCTTGGGGAAGTCAAGTCTTTAATTTTATGCCGGGGTATGAAACTGTATCGTCAACTGATCCTCTCTCAGGGAAACAACATTATACCTTAACCGAAGGGTATCTGTCGGTATCTTCGGTGAAAGATGCTTTGCCCGTCGATTTTTCTATCCAGACAGGATTTCGCGGATTTAACAGGAAATACCTTATTCCTTTTAATGGAGGAGATGATTTTGAGCGTATAATCCATACCAAAGGCTATGTTTCTGGCAATTTTAATGAAACACAAAAGATAGCGATCGGTTTTGAAATGAATAATTTAATGTATGATGATCGTTTGACCGACAATACTTTGTTACAACTCAATCCGTATTATACATTGAAAAATGATCGGGTTTATTTCAAGGCTGGTGCTCATGTAGACTGGCAGATTGCTAACAAGAGCGGATTTAAAGTGGCACCGGATGTCCAGTTCGACTATGTATTTGCCGATAAATACGCTGTCTATATTCATGCTTTGGGAGGAACACGTTTGAACGACTTCCGTTCTTTAAATCGCTTGTCTCCTTATTGGGTAAAAGAAAATCAGGCTGTTACTTCTTACACGCCTTTGGATGGTCAGATTGGTTTGAAAGCATCACCTGTTGCTGGACTGGGGATGAAACTTTTCGGAGGCTATCGGATTGTGAAAAATGAAATGTTTGTATTGCCTATGTACGATCCGGATTATTCATACTCTTATGCGGAACTTTTGCAGGCAAAGGCTCAGACAGCCTATGCTGGTGCTGCTATTGACTATGGCTATAAAGATTATTTCGATATTTCTTTAAAAGGGAAGTATTATAATTGGACAATGGATGACGGGTTAGATTATCTGCTCCTTTTGAAACCTCAATATGTAGTCGATGTTTCTGCCCGTGCAGGTATCGTAAAAAATCTTTCTATAGCAGCCAACTATCGTTATGAAGCACGGAATGAGATTAATAATGAAAAAGCAGATGCATTGAATAATCTATCTTTATGGCTTGACTATGAAGTACTTAACTCATTAAATGTTTTTGTTCGGTTTAATAATTTGTTGAATAAAGATTATTTGGCACAAAACGGGTATCCGGTCCAAGGATTGAATTTCATGGCTGGGTGCAGCTTGCGTTTTTAAATGTTTTTTCCTCAAGAGGTCGTCTTGTCTTTTTTCACCAGTACGAGTATTTATTTTTGTGCTGACGATTTAAAAAGATAAGACGGCTTTTTTAATGGAATGTCCCGATGCATTTGCTTGTTAAGTAGTGTAAAAAGCCTAAAAAATGAGAAAAAAGGAATTATCATACCTTATTATATGGTGTACTTCAGCTTTTTTCATACATTTGCTGCAAAATCAAATTGGAACATTGTGCTATGCAAAATAATTTAGTCATCGTTGAGTCTCCGGCTAAAGCGAAAACAATAGAAAAGTTTTTAGGAAAAGGGTATAAGGTTTTATCAAGTTATGGCCATATCCGTGATTTGCAGCAGAAATCATTTAGTATTGATATACAAAATCATTTTACTCCTATTTATGAAATACCGGACGATAAGAAGAAACTTGTTGCCGAACTGAAAACGGAGGCAAAGAAAGCCGATATGGTATGGCTCGCATCCGATGAAGACCGGGAAGGAGAAGCTATTTCATGGCATTTGTTTGAAGTCTTGGGATTAGACCCGATGAAAACAAAACGTATTGTTTTCCATGAGATTACAAAAAATGCAATTTTGCAGGCGATAGAACATCCACGTAGCATTAATCAGAATTTGGTAAATGCACAACAGGCAAGACGTGTCCTCGACCGGATTGTAGGTTTTGAATTGTCTCCTGTATTGTGGCGAAAAATAAAACCGTCGCTTTCTGCCGGTCGTGTGCAGTCGGTTGCCGTACGGTTGATTGTGGAGCGTGAACGTGAAATACATGCTTTTGTGAGTGAGGCGTCTTATAAAGTCAGTGCAATATTACAGAATGCCGACGGAACAGAGATAAAAGCCGATTTGGGGAAACGTTTTAAAACGAAAGAAGAAGCGAGGAATTTCTTGGAAAGTTGTAAACAAGCTCCGTTTACGGTTAAAGATATTACGACACGCCCTGTGAAAAAATCGCCGGCTGCTCCGTTTACAACTTCCACATTGCAGCAGGAAGCGGCACGGAAGTTAGGATATACGGTAGCACAAACTATGATGTTGGCCCAACGTTTATATGAAAACGGGCAAATTACGTACATGCGTACCGATTCGGTGAATTTGTCGGAGTTGGCATTGAGTGCAAGCCGGGATACGATTTCTCAGCTGATGGGAGAAGAATATGTACATATACGGCATTATACAACGAAGACGAAAGGAGCACAAGAGGCTCACGAAGCGATCCGCCCTACTTATATGGCAAATGAAACAATAAGTGGAACGGCACAAGAGAAACGTTTGTACACTTTGATATGGAAGCGGACACTGGCTTCGCAAATGGCAGATGCAGAACTGGAAAAGACAACTGTTACCATTTCCATCGGAGGACATGACGATGTGTTTGTTGCTGTAGGGGAAGTAATGAAGTTTGATGGTTTCCTGCGCGTATATAAAGAGTCGCGCGACGATGAAGGAGACAATGAAAGTGAAAGCCGCTTGTTGCCTGTATTGCAGCTTGGGGAAACATTGAGTTGTAAGGAGATTACGGCAATCGAACGCTTTACTCAGTCTCCAGCCCGCTATACAGAAGCAAGTTTGGTACATAAGTTGGAAGAGTTGGGAATAGGACGTCCGTCTACTTATGCGCCGACCATTTCTACCATACAGCAACGAGGATATGTGGAAAAGGGCAACAAAGAAGGTACAGAGCGTATATATACAGTTTTGACACTTAAGGATAAAATTATCCAAGAAAAAGAAAAAGTAGAATTGGTCGGGAATGAAAAAGCAAAATTATTGCCTACCGATATGGGTATGGTTGTCAATGATTTTTTGAAACAGTATTTCCCTCAAATTATGGATTATAATTTTACCGCCAGCGTTGAAAAAGAGTTTGATGAAATAGCCGATGGAGGAAAAGAATGGACGGATGTAATGGAGCATTTTTATGATAATTTCCATCCGCAGGTAGAAAAAACAATGCAGGTAAAGTCGGCACACAAGGTTGGAGAGCGTGTATTGGGAACCGATCCGGAGAGTGGGAAACCTGTTTTTGTGAAGATCGGGCGTTTCGGTCCTATTGTACAGATAGGTAGTGCCGATGATGATGAAAAGCCTCGTTTCGCACAGTTGAAAAAAGAAAACTCGATAGAGACAATTACCTTGGAAGAAGCCTTGGAATTATTTAAACTTCCGCGTACATTGGGAGAAATAGATGGTCAGGTTATTACTGTTGGAACAGGACGTTTTGGACCTTATGTCCGTCATGGTAATATGTTTGTCTCAATTCCTAAAGAAATAGACCCTTTGCATATAACGCTTGATGAAGCGAAAGAGTTGATTCGTTTGAAACAAGAAGCCTCTGCCAAAAAGCTAATAAAAACCTTTGATGAAAATCCGGACATGAAAATTTTAAACGGTCGTTTTGGCCCTTATATTTCTTATGAACAGAAAAATTATAAAATACCAGAAGGCATAAAGGCGGAAAATTTGAATATGGAAGCATGTCTGAGTTTGATAGAACTTCAAAAAGAGAAACAAGAGACACGGAAAATACGTGCCGCTTCGAAAAAAAAGAAAGATAAATGAGACGGGTCTTTTTTATCGGTTATATGGGGGCTGGGAAAACAACCTTGGGAAAGGCATGTGCCCGTTTCATGAATTTACAGTTCGTCGATTTGGATTGGTATATAGAAGGACGTTTGCATAAAACTATTCAGGAAATATTTGCAGAAAAAGGAGAGCAAGGCTTTCGTGAAGTGGAAAAAATGATGCTGCATGAAGTGGGAGAGTTTGAAAATGTTTTGATTGCTACCGGAGGGGGGACACCTTGTTATTCCGATAATATGGATTATATGAATGCAGTGGGCAATACTGTGTTCTTGGATGTTGATGTAGGGATATTGTTTAAACGTTTGGTTATTGCTAAGTCTAAACGACCATTGTTGGCAGGAAAAACCGATGACGAATTGAAAAAGTTGATTGTTTCGGCATTGCAGCAGCGTATGCCTTCGTACAGAAAGGCTAAATATGTATTCAAAGCAAATGAGTTGGACAATCGGGAGCAAATAGATGAAGCGGTAAAAAGAATGAATGCATTATTAACAGATTTATAAACGTATACTTACTTTATGTTGTGAAATGAGAAAATGGCGTATTGAAGATTCGGAAGAACTCTATAACATCACAGGATGGGGAGTTTCGTATTTTGGTATCAATGAGAAAGGGCATGTGGTTGTGACGCCAAGGAAAGATGGTGTGGCGGTAGATTTAAAAGAATTGGTCGATGAGTTGCAATTGCGGGATGTTACGGCTCCTATGTTGGTACGTTTTCCTGATATTTTGGATAATCGTATTGAAAAAATATCCAATTGTTTTCAGCAAGCGGCAGAAGAATATGGTTATAAAGCAGAAAATTTTATCATTTATCCTATAAAGGTAAATCAGATGAGGCCGGTTGTAGAAGAAATAATCAGTCATGGGAAAAAGTTTAATTTAGGATTGGAAGCCGGCTCTAAACCAGAACTTCACGCCGTTATAGCGATTAATACCGATTCGGATTCTTTAATTATTTGCAATGGTTATAAAGATGAGAATTACATAGAACTGGCTTTGTTGGCTCAGAAAATGGGCAAACGTGTGTTCTTGGTTGTGGAAAAACTGAATGAGTTGCGGCTTATAGCAAAGATAGCCAAGCAACTGAATGTCCGTCCTAATATAGGTATTCGCATAAAATTAGCTTCTTCCGGTAGTGGAAAATGGGAAGAAAGTGGGGGCGATGCCAGTAAATTTGGATTAACTTCCAGCGAATTGCTTGAGGCTCTCGACTTTATAGAAAAGAAAGAAATGAAAGATTGTTTGAAACTCATTCATTTCCATATCGGGAGTCAAGTTACTAAAATACGTCGTATAAAGACTGCTTTAAGAGAGGCTTCTCAATTTTATGTGCAGTTGCATCAGTTGGGTTTCCCTGTAGAATTTGTCGATATAGGGGGAGGATTGGGAGTAGATTACGATGGTACTCGTTCCTCGAATAGTGAAAGTAGTGTGAATTATTCTATTCAAGAGTATGTAAACGACTCCATTTCGATAATGGTAGATGCGAGCAACAAAAACAACATTGCCCATCCAAATATAATTACCGAAAGCGGACGCTCATTGACGGCTCATCATTCGGTCCTTATTTTTGAAGTGCTAGAAACTGCATCTTTGCCCTCTATGGATGAAGAGTTTGAAGTAAGCCCGGACGATCATGAGTTGGTACAAGAATTGTATGAAATATGGGATAATCTTAATCAGAACCGAATGTTGGAAGCATGGCACGATGCCCAGCAAATTCGTGAAGAGAGTCTTGATTTGTTCAGCCATGGTATTGTCGATTTGAAAACGCGGGCACAAATAGAGCGGATGTATTGGTCGGTAACTCGTGAGATCAGTCAGATTGCATCAAGTTTAAGACATGTTCCGGATGAATTCAGAAATTTAGATAAGCTGCTTGCCGACAAGTATTTCTGCAATTTTTCTCTTTTCCAATCACTCCCGGATTTGTGGGCTATCGATCAGGTATTTCCTATTATGCCTATTCAGCGTTTGGATGAACGCCCCGACCGTAATGCAACATTGCAAGATATAACTTGCGATTCGGACGGTAAGATTGCCAATTTTGTGACAAACAGAAGCATTACTCACGATTTGCCTGTACATATAATTAAGGCAAAAGAACATTATTATATTGGCGTGTTCTTAGTGGGGGCATATCAGGAAATTTTAGGTGATTTGCACAATCTGTTTGGCGATACGAATGCTGTACATGTTAGTGTTGATGGAAAGGGTTATACCATTGATCAGATAATTGATGGAGAAACAGTTGCCGAAGTATTGGATTACGTGCAGTATAATCCTAAAAAATTGGTTCGTACCCTTGAAACATGGGTTACAAAATCGGTAAAAGAAGGAAGGATTTCCTTGGAAGAGGGAAAAGAGTTCTTGGCTAATTATCGTTCGGGGCTCTATGGATATACTTATTTAGAGTAAAGAAAAGATGAAGGAAAATTTAATAATTGTCAAGGTTGGTGGGAAAATTGCTGAGGAGGAAAATTCTTTAATGCGATTACTGGACGATTTTTCTCAGATTCCGGGGTATAAATTGCTGATACACGGGGGAGGTCGTTCTGCTACTAAAATCGCGTCAATGTTGGGAATAGAAACTCAAATGGTGAATGGCAGGCGTATAACCGATGCGGAAATGCTGAAAGTAGTAACCATGACTTATGCCGGGTTGGTCAACAAAAATATCGTAGCCGGGCTTCAGGCAAAAGGGGTGAATGCTGTCGGATTATCTGGCATGGATATGAATGTGATCCGATCGGTAAAGCGGCCGGTGAAGGATATCGACTATGGATATGTGGGTGATGTTATTCATGTAGATAGCGATATGCTTGCAATGTTGATAAACCGGCATGTTGTGCCGGTTTTAGCTCCGCTGACCCACGATGGAAGAGGGCAGATCCTGAATACAAATGCCGATACGATAGCAGGAGAAGTGGCAAAGGCGCTTTCCCAAAAATTTAATGTAACGTTGATTTACAGTTTTGAAAAGAAAGGGGTATTACGTGATGCTTCAGATGATGACAGTGTGATCCCGGTGATAACTCCCGGACTTTTTGAAAAATATGTAGACGAAGGTATCATACAAGGTGGGATGATTCCTAAATTGGAGAATGCATTTTCTGCCATCGATGCAGGAGTTGATAAAGTTGTTATAACATTGGCATCTGCCATCGATGGAAATTCGGGGACAATAATTAAAAAATAGTAAAAATATAACGGGTGGGTGTAACATTTGGCATACCCACCCGTCTTTCTTATAGAGAGGCATGCAAGAGATTAGTTTTCGAAACGATATATTACCGCTGAAAGATAAATTGTATCGGCTGGCACTTCGGATAGTATGGGATAGTGCAGAAGCGGAGGATATTGTACAAGATACTATGATCAGGGTATGGAATAAGCGTGAAGATTGGAGGACATTCGGATCGATAGAAGCTTATTGCCTTACGGTTGCCAAAAATCTGGCTATAGACCGAAGCGCCAGAAGTGAAATGTATAATGAGGAATTAACGCCCGATTCTCAGCAGATAGCAGAGGTGTCGACGCCAGAGTCGAAGTATGAAAGAGATGAACAGTTGAGAATCGTACATCGGTTAATCAATGAATTGCCTCAGAAACAGCGCATAATTTTACAGCTTCGGGATATAGAAGGAAAAACTTACAAAGAGATAGCTGGCATATTGCAGATAACAGAAGATCAGGTCAAAGTAAATTTGTTCAGGGCAAGGCAGCGTATCAAATTAAAATATGAAGAGATAAACGATTATGGATTATAAATACATTGAACAACTGATAGAAAAGTATTGGGCTTGTGAGACTTCGTGCGAGGAAGAACAAATCCTGCGTTCTTTCTTTCGTCAAAAAGAAATCCCTTCCCATTTGATGCGTTACAAATCTTTGTTTGTTTATCAGAGTGAAGAGAAAGAAATAAAATTAGGTAGTGATTTCGATAAGAAAATATTGGCTCAGATAGAAAAGCCTGTGGTAATGGCTAAACACATATCGTTCAGCCGTCGGTTCATGCCTTTGTTTAAAGCTGCAGTTTTGATGATTTTCTTGTTTTCTATGGGAAGTATTGTCAAACATTCGATAGGAGAAAGTAAACATGATATTGTTTATGTTTACGATCAATATCGTGACAATGCTTGCGACCCGCAAGTCGCTTATGAGGGCGATTCGGTAAAATCCATTTTGAAAACAGATGTAAATAAAAACTCTTTTATGGAAAAATAGGAACATTTTCATTTGCTTTTATATAGTTAGTACTTAGTTAGAATATAAACATGAGACTGTGAAGTTTCAATTCTCTCAAAATTTTAGTTACTAACTCAATAAAAAGGATTATTGCGTGAGCAATGATCCTTCTTTTGTATATTTGCGTTTGTTATGGATAAAACCGGAAAACATATTTTCCCTGATGCGGATTTTGGACAGATTGTTTGGACAACCCGCAAAGGAATGCGTAGCATAACGATGCGTCTTAAGCGTGGAGGATTGTATGTGTGCACATCCCCTTATCAGCAAAAAAGCAACATGTTGAAAGTTGTAGAGACGTATCGTAAAAGGTTACTTTCTTTACGTGCAGAAGTTTCATATTCACATTTCGATTGGACTTATTCTATTCAAACGGAATGTTTTCACTTGTGTGTAAAACCTAGTGGGTTAAAGAATTATACGCTAAGGCAAGATAACGATAATGCCGTGGTCTTTTGTCCCAAAAGCACCGACTTTTCTGATAAACGTGTACAGGAAATGATTTATCATTCCATTTTAAAGGCTTTATTTCAAAGAGCAGAAGAGTATTTGTTGTTGCGCCTTTCTTATTGGTCGCATTATTGGAACTTACCCGTGAATGGAGTCCGAATAACAAAAGCACGGTCGTATTGGGGAAATTGTACATCGAAGAAACAAATAAATTTGTCGTGCTTTTTGATGCTGTTACCGGCTTATCTTATCGATTATGTAATTTTACACGAACTGGCTCATACGAAAGAGATGAATCATAGTCCACGGTTTTGGGAGT
>DXCG01000153.1 GCA_019116145.1 Candidatus Phocaeicola gallistercoris | reverse complement strand
TTAAAGGATATATCCGCAAAAAAGAAGATGCAGCACACAATATGGAAATTGTTAGTCTAGTAAATTCGGATTCTGTTATAAAGCGTTTTGAAAAGCGATTGGAAATATGCCGTTTTACTGTGGAATGGTTGTATAAAGCAATTAATGGAACGACAAAAGAAAATAAACCGGATGAGGCTGTCCAATTTTCCATAGTAGAGCTTTTCAATCAAATCAAAGCTAATCCGCAATCACTTTTCAGCGGCTTGAACGATTTGCAATTAGAAGATGTAGAAGAAGCACTTTTATATTTGTCGAAAATCTGTGCGCTCAAACTTGAAGGCGGATTTTTAGTCCTTTATAATGCAATGGATATCCAGCGTATAAAAGACAACAAATCAAGGTATAAACAGGATGATTATCGAATGCTTAACGAATTTTACAAGCAGAAGATTCAACAAGTGCACATTGTGGGTGAATACGCCAATCTGATGGTAAAGGATTATAATGCGGCGTTGCAATATGTTCAAGACTATTTCCAAATGGATTACAAGAAGTTCATCGCAAAATACTTTAAAGGAGAAAGGGTAAGTGAGATACAGCGCAATTTGACACCTAAGAAATATAAGCAATTATTCGGGGAATTGTCTAAACGCCAGATGGAAATTATTTCAGACAAGGAATCGCGTTGTATCGTAGTAGCAGCTGGTCCAGGGAGTGGAAAAACACGTGTACTGGTTCATAAACTAGCTTCTCTCCTTCTGCTGGAAGATGTAAAACATGAACAACTATTAATGTTGACATTCTCAAGAGCTGCTGCTACTGAATTTAAACAACGGCTAATGGCATTGATTGGCAACGCTGCACATTTTGTTGAAATAAATACCTTTCATTCTTATTGTTTTGACCTTTTGGGACGGATTGGGAATCTTGAAGAGGTTAAAAATGTTGTTGCGGATGCAGCAGAAAGAATAAATCGAGGAGAGGTAGAGCCTAATAAAATAGGCAAAACGGTACTGGTTATTGACGAGGCTCAGGATATGAGCGCAGAAGAATATGCATTAGTCAAAGCACTTATGGCTAATAATGAAGAAATGCGTGTGATAGCGGTGGGCGATGATGACCAGAATATTTATGAATTTCGTGGTTCTGATTCAGCGTATATGTATCAACTGGCACAAGCACCCGAAAGCCGGTTTATAGAGATGATAGAGAATTATCGTAGTGCACGTCATCCCGTAGATTTTGCTAATGGATTCGTAAAAAATATCGGTAAAAGAATGAAAACCAACCCTATCCGATCTATGAGGAAAGAAGCTGGATGGGTTGAAGTGATACGGCATAATTCTGTGTATATGTATCAGCCGCTTGTTGAAGAATTACTCCGTTATCGAGAGAAAGGCACTTCTTGTGTACTTACTCAAACCAATGAAGAGGCTGTTATTATAATGGCTCTTTTGAGGAAATGTGGTGTCAACACTAAGTTAATACAATCATTGGATGGATTCCGCTTTTGGAATTTGGCTGAAATGAGATATTTCTTAAAATATATAGACCAAAATACGGATACGCCTCTGATTCCGGAAAATGTATGGGAACAAGCAAAACATACAACCTTTTCTATATATGATAGAAGTCAAAGTTTAGTATATGTGAAGCGTTGTGTGGAACAATTCGAGAAAACCTATAAAATAAAATACATTAGTGATTTTAAGGAGTTTGTGTTTGAATCATCGATAGAAGATTTCTGTGATATATCAGGAACAGATGTGGTGGTATCGACCATTCACAAAGCTAAAGGGAAGGAATTTGATGACGTATATATGCTTATAGCAGATAATTATCAAAAAAATGCATCTTTAATGCGTCGCTATTACGTGGGGATAACACGTGCAAAAAACCGGTTATTCATACATACAAATGGGGAATGTTTTAATCATTTGAATGTCGACCAGTATGTTGTCGATTCTAAGCAGTATGCAATGCCTGGAGAGATTGTACTGCAACTTTCTCATAGAGACGTTTATTTAGAATACTTTAAGAAATACAAACGTGAGATTTTGGCATTAAGGGGAGGAGATGCTTTAATTTATAAAGATTTTGTGTTGTATGATGTCCCGACTCACAAACCAATAGCAAAGTTGTCTTTAAATATGCAGCAAACATTATCAGGCTGGAAAGAAAAAGGCTACGAAGTGAAATCAGCATCTGTCCGCTTTGTTGTAGCATGGAAACCTAAAGATGCTCCAAAGGAAGAACCGGAAACAGCTGTCTTATTGGCAGATTTACTTCTTTCCTTATAGCATAACACAAATAATATGCTACTCCTAAATAGCTTATCGTCCTTATTGTAATTTTTATGTGAGCCTGGAGATACAAAAAAGAGACTGTCTCAAAATGAGAATTGCCTATTAAAAAGTAATGTCTAAGGGAGCGTAGCGAAGAATCTCGTGTACATCAGCTTATGTATTCGAGATCCTTCACTGCGTTCAGGATGACAAAATGAAAGTTTATTTCAATTTTGAGACAGCCTCTTTATTTTTTTAATCCAAATGATATCCCCATTCATCAAGGGCGAAGCTCCAATGCTTTTCTACCAGCTCTACCGTTTCGGGTTTATACTGGTACTTGTTTTTCTTATACCCTTTTTTCTTATTGACGTAGGCTTCGATAGCAGGACGTGCCTCTTCAAATCCGGGCAGAGAAAGTTTTTGATAGATTTCTTGGGTTAGGTCGAACG
>DXCG01000152.1 GCA_019116145.1 Candidatus Phocaeicola gallistercoris | reverse complement strand
ATGTAAGTGTGTTAAATTATTGATTGAAATACGAAGACGTTTATTTGTTTTTTATTATCTTTACAACAAAAATAACCAGAGAAAATATGGCAGCATTAAAAGTTTTTATATCATCAACTTGTTATGATTTAAGTATTGTACGTTCTGAACTTAGAAGCTTTATATATAATTTAGGTCATGAACCAGTAATGAGTGAATATAATGATATTTTATTTGATCCTAAAGACCATACTCATGAAAGCTGTGTTAATGAAATTAGAAATACTGATGCAGTTGTGTTAATTATAGGTTCACGTTTTGGAGGAAAGGCAATACCACAAGCTGTTAGTAAAATTAATATAGACTATCTGAAAAACACTTCAAAATCAACAGAAATTTTTAATGAGCCTAACAAAATTTCCATTACACAAATGGAAATTTTTAAAGCGATTGAACTTGATATACCAATATATACGTTCGTTGATAGTAAAGTTCTTAGTGACCATCACTTGTATGAAAAGAATAAGGATAAAGAATTTATAAATCAAATAGAATTCCCATCTATAGATAAAAAGGAGACCGCTTTATACATCTTTGAATTTATTAATTTTTTAAGGCTCAGAGGTAAAAATAATAGTATATTTGAATTTTCTAAAATTTCAGATATAGAAGATATTATAAAAAACAATGGTCAGCTTTGTTTCAACGTTTGTTGCATGAACAAAAAAGAAAAGCAATAGATAGTACAACAAACCGTCTTTTTATAGATGGATTACAAGATATAAAGTCTTTAATTTTATCAACTATCAATACTGGTGATGGTAAAGAAATTGGGAAAGGAGTGCTTCGTTATAGAAGATTGATAGAGTTTTGTTCATCTATTATTAATTTATCAGATGCAATATCTCTTCTGGTAAAAGATATATCATGGGATGAATTATTAAAGGCAATGCATATTATAGATATTAAGTATATTTCAAGAAATGGAAAGGAACGTCCTGTTCTTATTAGAGAAGATGGAACTTTCTATAGATTTCGTTTTATGACGCCAACTCATTTTATTGATGTTTATTCACAAGATTGGGATAGATTTAAGATGCTAAAACCAGATGTAAAAGAAAATATTATTGCAGCTATATCAGAGAGTGATATAATAAATATGGGGCCTATTGTATTTCATGTAAATGAACAATTCAGTGATTTTTGTAATAAAAATGACTCTATCATGTCAAATGGGAAAGAAGAAATAGATAAGGATATGATTTGTGACGGTATCTCTCCAGCCTGATCAATATGCGGATAATAAACCGCAAATTTTGCGGTTTATTATCCGCATGAAACAGTGAATTTAATATTTATCAGCATTTTAGATATGATTTATGATAACCATTCATCATGCAGATAATCATTGACTTTTCAGATTGGAACAGTCTGCTTATTATATACTCACGTAATTGTTGTGCCGGATAAGTATTAATCTGAAAGGCAAGCGCAAATATCATTTCCAGGTTATAGACTACCTGATACCCCTCTTGTAACGGAATACGTTGTTCTGCGGTGAATGGTTGCAATATCCCCAGCTTATATATTCTTCTTTTCGCAGCCCTTAAAGTCGGTGCAACTATATTGAACAAGCCGATAAGTTCGGCTTCGTCCATACGAATCTTATCAGGATGGACAGCAGGAATAACAATCCTGCCGTCCTCCGTTATATGGATAATTTCTCTTTTCATAAGCTATAGGCAATTTGAAAGTACATCCCTTACATTATTCATATCTTTCAGAATGGAACTGTCGAGTACCCTTGCATAGTGCTGCGTCATCTTGATATTGGAGTGACCGAGCATTTTGGCTACATTCTCAATGCTTACCCCATTGGCCAAACAGACAGATGTGGCGTACGAGTGGCGGGCTGTGTGTGTAGTCAGGTTCTTCTTTATCAGACACAGGTCGGCAATCTCTTTCAGGTAACTGTTCATCTTCTGATTGCAGGGAACAGGCAGTAATACTCCTTTCTTTTTGCAGGCAGGATAATCTGCATATTTCCTCAGGATTTCCAAGGGAATATCCAGCAGCGGAATATTGCACATGTTCTTTGTTTTCTGACGCGGCTTCCTGATCCACAGGTTTCCGTTGTTGTCTTTTACGATATGTTCAGGGGAAAGCTGTTGCACGTCGATGAAAGCCAGACCGGTAAAGGCGGCGAAGATAAAAACATCACGGACTACGGTGATTCGCTCCAGAGGAAATTCCTTGTGGTAGATGGTCAGTAGCTCATCCATAGTAAGAAACTCACGGATTACTTCTTTTTCGTGGAACTTGATACCGATAAACGGGTCTTTGGCTATCCATTCATTGGCCAGTGCCAAATTGGTAATTTTCTTCAGACATTTCATATAACGGATAACAGTATTCTGCTGACATTCCTTTTCTGTCTTCAAATAGAATTCAAAGGCACGTACCAGCTCACCGTTGACTTCCGCCAGCGGCAGATCATCCTTTCCGTATTTCTGTCTGATAAGTTCGGCAAGATAGCGCTTGCAGCTTTCATAACGGCGAACGGTAATCAGGGCGTAGTCTTTACCGACCAGGGCACGGCATTGGTCATTGTGCTCCTGCATGGTACCGATAAGGGTGCGGACCGCTTCCGGTTCTTTGTCCTGTCCGAAAAATATTTCCTGCAACAGACGTGCCGTTATAGGCTGGTTCTGTTCTTCCAGTTCACAAAAGATCTGATGTAACTTGATTCTCGCATTTTCGATATATGCATTCAGAGCACATGACTTGCGGCT
>DXCG01000151.1 GCA_019116145.1 Candidatus Phocaeicola gallistercoris | reverse complement strand
GTATCAGAGTTAATAGAAAACAAAGAATCAGACAAACTCAAAGAGTTGTTAAACGATTTACACCCTACTGATATTGCAGAACTTTGTAATGAATTGGATGCAGAAGAAGCCCGCTCTATTTATTTGTTACTTGATAACGAAAAGGCTGCCGATGTTCTAATTGAAATGGATGAAGACGCACGGAAACGATTCCTCGAATTATTACCTTCTGAAACCATTGCCAAACGCTTTGTCGATTATATGGACTCGGACGATGCTGTAGACATTATCCGAGACATGGACGAAGACAAGCAAGAAGAAGTCCTCTCTCATATAGAAGACATCGAACAAGCAGGCGACATTGTCGACCTATTAAAATACGATGAAGATACTGCCGGCGGTATCATGGGTACAGAAATGGTAATCGTAAATGAGAATTGGAGTATGCCTGAATGCCTGAGAGAAATGCGTATCCAAGCAGAAGATATGGACGAAATTTACTACGTATATGTAGTCGATGACGATGAACGCTTGCGAGGAGTCTTCCCTTTAAAGAAAATGATTACAAGCCCATCTGTATCCAAAGTCAAGCATGTCATGAAAAAAGACCCGATAGCTGTACATGTGGATACTCCATTAGATGAAGTTGTACAAGTTATAGAGAAATACGACTTGGTAGCCGTTCCCGTAACAGACAGCATAGGGCGGCTGGTAGGACGAATCACAGTAGACGATGTAATGGATGAGGTTCGCGAACAAGCAGAACGAGATTATCAGTTAGCTTCCGGTTTATCACAAGATGTAGAATCGCACGACAATGTATTCCGCCAAACGACAGCCCGTCTCCCATGGCTTCTCATCGGGATGCTAGGAGGAATTGGCAATTCCATGATTTTAGGGAACTTCGATACCACTTTCGCAGCGCACCCCGAAATGGCTCTTTATATCCCACTGATTGGTGGGACAGGAGGTAATGTAGGAACCCAATCGTCTGCACTTGTCGTACAAGGTCTTGCCAACAGTTCACTAAGTGTAGCCAATACATTTAAACAAATCCTAAAAGAATCGGTAGTCGCTTTAATCAATGCAACAATCATTTCCATGCTTGTTTATATCTACAACTTTATCCGATTCGGAGCCGATGCTACAGTAAGTTATTCTGTATCCATCAGCCTTTTTGCTGTTGTTATGTTTGCATCCATATTTGGAACACTTGTTCCTTTAACATTAGAAAAACTAAAAATAGATCCGGCTATCGCTACAGGACCGTTCATATCTATAACCAATGATATTATCGGAATGTTGATGTACATGGGAATAACTGTATTAATATCATAAAAAGCCCTAAACATTTCTGCGGATTTGCGATGAGAAAAAACAAATTTACGCTTACATTTTTTTAATTTTACAGCACATTTTATCCTAAACTTAAAGTTTTTCAAAAAATATTAGCCCGAAAAATATGAAAATCAGATTTTATTCTTTTAATTTGTATAAAATTAATAAGAACAGATTATTCTTTAAATTCTAATTACGATGGAAGTGAATGAAACAAATCGCCCGGTAGCTGAAGTTCCACAAGATGAAACTTCTCAAGTTACCCCTGTAAAAGGTACTTATATACCTAAACAGACTCAGGAAGAGGTCATAGAACGTCTGACTGAAATAAATCAAGATGCGTGCAACGCAGACAAACAAGAAATCGACTTTTTAAAACAAACTTTTTATAAATTACATAAAAACGAACAAGAAACAGCTCGAAAGACTTTTATAGAACAAGGAGGAAACCCGAACGATTTTGTCCCTGCTCCAAATCCATTGGAAAAGCAATTTAAGGAAATAATGAGCGCAATTAAAGAAAAAAGAAGTGCGATTGCAGTTGCCATGGAAGAAGAAAAAGAGCAGAATTTGCAAAAAAAACTCGAAATTCTTGATAAAATGAAAACATTGACCGAAACAACCGAAGACCCGGGAAAAGTGTACAATGAATTCAAACAACTGCAACAAGAATGGAATGCAATCAAACAAATTCCAATAGGGAAAGTTAACGAATTGTGGAAAACATATCAACTTTATACTGAAAAATTTTACGACATCGTAAAACTAAACAATGAATTTAGAGAATACGATTTCAAAAAGAATTTAGAACAGAAGACACGTCTTTGCGAAACTGCCGAAAAATTAGCAGACGAACCGGATGTTATCTCTGCTTTTCATCAGCTCCAAAAGCTACATCAAGAATTCAGAGATATTGGTCCCGTTGCAAAAGATTTAAGAGAAAGCATTTGGACACGATTTAAAGCTGCATCAACAATCATAAACAGACGCCATCAACAATATTTTGAAGCATTAAAAGAAAAAGAACAAACCAATTTAGATCAAAAAACTGTTATATGCGAAATTGTTGAATCGACTGATTACGACAGCCTAAAAACTTTTGCTGATTGGGAAAACAAAACACAAGAGATTTTGGCTTTACAGGCTAAATGGAAAACAATCGGCTATGCACCACAAAAGATGAATGTAAAAATCTTCGAACGATTCCGTGCTGCATGCGATGACTTTTTCAAGAGAAAAGCTGCATTCTTCAAATCAATTAAAGAAAAAATGGCAGAAAACCTGGAAAAGAAAAAAGCTCTTTGCGAAAAAGCTGAATCGCTAAAAGATAGTAC
>DXCG01000150.1 GCA_019116145.1 Candidatus Phocaeicola gallistercoris | reverse complement strand
CATTTCACCATATACTTCGATGTTCTTAACAACATCTTTGCGGTATGCTTTCAGTCCGCAATTAAAATCGTGAAGGTTATGAATTCCCGATACGGCACGTGCTGTTGCGTTGAACAGTTTGGTAGGAATGGTTTTCGATAAAGGATCATACCGTTTCTTTTTCCATCCTGAAACCAAGTCGTAGCCGTCTATTGTGATCATTCGGTAAAGTTCTGGTATTTCATCGGGACTATCTTGCAGATCGGCATCCATTGTGATAACGACATCACCTTGTGCCCGTTTAAAACCGAAATAAAGAGCCGGTGATTTTCCGTAGTTCCGGCGAAACTTGATACCTTTTACCTCGTTGTGCTTTTCTTGAAGTTGTTCTATTACTTGCCAAGATTTGTCTGTACTTCCATCGTCAACAAAAATAACTTCATAACTGAACTTATGATTATTCATAACCCGTTTTATCCAAGCATATAACTCGTTTAAAGATTCTTCTTCATTATATAGAGGGATAACGATTGATATATTCATATTTATATGTTTTTTTTATATTTCATGACAAAGAGAGCTGTAATCAGCGACAATAATACTCCATAAAATGTATTTTGCGACATCAATTGGAACGTAAGCTGAAGGGGTGTTAACGATGATATTGTATCGAACGCTTGGATTAGTTGGTCGAAAGAAGTTACCATATCAGTTGGATAGACCGATTTCAGTGTTTCCAGTTGTTGTCGATATGTTTCAAATAAGAATCCATTATCTAAATATTGGAAATAGATGTAATGTGCAAGGGCAGTCAAGATAGAAGCAAATAGATACATAAACAATAAAAAGGTAAATGCCCTTATGAAACTGAGGGTTCCATCGGAATAATTATTACGGAACTTGCGTGCGTAAATATATCCTAAGATAGGAACAAACATCGTAAGCAGAATAAATAGGAAATGTAAAATAGGATTCGAGACTCCCAAAGGAATGAAAACGAATTTGATGATCCAAAATATTCCCATGAATGTGCCATATCGCATGGCGCAATCTTGTAACACGGCTCGTTTATCTGTTGTCATTTGTTGTTGTTTTGAATATCCTAATTAAATTGCAAAATTACGTTTTTGAATTTATTCGTAGAAAGAAAATGTTTAAAAAACGTGATTTATTTGATTTTTCTGAATTTTTTTTTGAAAAGATGTTGCAGATAAAAGAAATATGTCTACCTTTGCAACCGCAAACGAAAAACAAAAGGTTTGCGTTTATCTTTGAAATACGGGTAGGTCCCATACGGCCAGCTCCTTGCGAATCCTCCAGGGCTTGATCGCAGCAAAGGTAAGTTGGTTGTAGCGGCGCGATATGGTAAGCTTACCCACCCGCCTCTTTAGCTCAGTTGGCCAGAGCACGTGATTTGTAATCTCGGGGTCGTTGGTTCGAATCCGACAAGAGGCTCTTTAGAAGTTCTATTTAAATAATAGGGCTTCTTTTTTTTGCATGTTTGTGAACATCTTTTAGGATAGTAGGAAGCTTTTGTGTGATGCTTTTACTGTAAAGTTTTTCTTTCATATTGTTTTCAATGGTTTGTCCTTTGATACGAATGTATGCGTTAAACAAAAATAATATGAAATATCGTATTGCGATTTTATGTTGAATTACTAATTTTGCGGCTATTTTTAATGTGTATAAACAAGTGTGTTGTTTAAAGGTTTTAGGATAATATAGTGTAAAAACAATAAATTATGAAAGGGTTTTATACAATAGGATTATTGATTGTTTCTAATATTTTTATGACTTTTGCTTGGTATGGTCATTTGAAATTGAAACAAGAATATAGTTGGTTTGCCTCTTTAACTTTGATAGGAGTTGTTTTGTTTAGTTGGTCTATTGCCTTATTTGAATATCTTTGCCAGATTCCGGCAAATAGAATAGGCTTTGTCGATAATGGAGGTCCTTTTTCTCTTCTACAATTAAAAGTTATACAAGAAGTCATCACTCTTATTGTTTTTACGGTTTTTACAACGTTGTTTTTTAAAGGAGAAGCCTTGCATTGGAATCATTTGGCTGCTTTTATCTGTTTGGTATTAGCTGTTTACTTTGTATTCATGAAATAAAAGTTGAAAAAACGTGCCCGTCTTTGAATGAAAAGGTGAAGGAATTTTATAGAAATTTCATGAGCTTTTGAAATAAATATCTTCATCTTTTTGCCGAAACAAAAAAATCCCGTTATGTAAAAACCGTAATAAAGGTTATTTTGTCTGTATTTTGTTTACAGGAAACAATGAAATATTTCCGGATTTTTGCAAAGAAAAATGTAAAGAAACAATTATGACAGTAAGCGATTTTTTGGAATATGTGAAAAAGCATCCTTTGCTTTCTACAGAAGAGATTCAACTTTTTATGAACGAGATGAGCGATGAAGCCCGGCGTATTACATTCGAAATAAACACCTCTTATCATACCCAAGATGAATTACGAGCTTTGTTTTCGAAACTGTTGGGTAAAGAAGTCGATGCAACATTTCGGGTTTTTCCTCCGTTTTATACCGATTTCGGTAAAAATATTACCATAGGGAAACATGTATTCATTAATGCGTGTTGTCATTTTCAAGATCATGGAGGAGTGACAATCGGCAATGGTTGCCTGATAGGACATAATGTAGTATTTGCTACGCTTAACCACGATCTGAATCCGAAGAACAGGGCAGCGATGATTGCTGCTCCTATAGTATTAGGAGAGAATGTATGGATAGGGTCGAACTCTACCATTTTGCAAGGGGTAACGATTGGTGATGGTGCGGTAATAGGAGCCGGATCGGTAGTAACCAAAGACGTTGATGCAAATACGATTGTGGCAGGTGTTCCGGCTCGTTATATCCGCGATGTCGATTCGAAGGAAGACATTGTAGCCAATTAATCGTTTTGTTTTAAGAAAAATCGGTCAGAGATAAGTTCAAATATGGAATATAAAACAGATAGCCTGCTGGTATATATACGCGAAGGCAGGGAAATGACGTTTGGACAACAGTTGAAATTAGTTGTTTCGCTTAGTTTACCAGCTATCATAGCTCAGCTTTCGTATATTATTATGCAGTATATAGATGCGGCAATGGTTGGAAGTCTGGGTGCTGATGCCTCTGCCGCAATCGGCTTGGTTTCGACAACAACATGGCTGTTTTGGGGGCTTTGTGTGGCAGCGACAACCGGGTTTTCAGTACAAGTTGCCCATCGGATAGGAGCCGGCGACTTTAAAGGAGCTCGTTCTGTATTGCGTCAATCCATAATTGCTACAGGTTTGTTCAGTTTTCTGTTGGCTATAATAGGATGGTCTATCAGCGACTCGCTACCCGGATGGTTAGGCGGTGACGCTATCATACATCGTGATGCGTCAATTTATTTTCTGATCTTTTCTTTGTTTTTGCCGGTTCTTCAAATGAATTTTTTAGCTGGTGGGATGCTTCGTTGCAGTGGTAATATGCGTATGCCAAGTATGATTGGTGTATTGATGTGCGTATTGGATGTGATATTTAATTATTTTCTGATATTTCCCTCTCGTGACATTCACATTGGAACTTTGACTTTTTTTATGCCCGGTGCAGGGTGGGGAGTAAAAGGTGCTGCACTTGGAACGGCTTTTGCAGAATTTGTAGCAGCTGCTGTTTTAATGTGGTTCCTTCTTTCCCGTTCGTCCGACCTTAAATTAATAGGCGAACGCGGGCGTTTTCTTCCTACGTTTGCAACGATAAAAAAAGCCCTTCATATAGGTTTACCTATGGGAATAGAACATATTGTTATTTGCGGTGCCCAAATAATGACAACTGTAATCGTTGCACCGCTTGGTATTTTTGCCATAGCAGCCAATTCCTTTGCCATTACTGCAGAAAGCCTTTGTTATATGCCCGGATATGGAATTGCAGATGCCGCGACAACATTGGTTGGACAAAGCCTTGGAGCAGGTCGGCGAGATTTAACGCGTCGTTTTGCTTATATTACGGTTTTTATGGGAATGGCTGTAATGGGGGTAATGGGTATAATAATGTATGTTGCTGCTCCTCAAATAATAGGCATGATGACACCGGTAGAAGAAATCCGTGCTTTGGGTATCATGTCTCTTCGCATAGAAGCGTTTGCAGAACCTATGTTTGCTGCGGCTATCGTTGCTTATGGTGTGTTTGTTGGTGCGGCCGATACGCTTGTTCCCTGTTTGATGAACTTTTTCAGTATTTGGGCAGTCCGGCTTTCTTTGGCTGCATTGCTGGCTCCTTCCATGGGATTAAAAGGTGTTTGGATTGCAATGTGTGTCGAATTATGTTTCAGAGGACTGATATTCCTTGTCCGATTGCAGCGGGGAAAATGGATAAAGATAAAAGGATAACAAAATTAGTTCAAATATATGGATTACAATTTCGATGAAATAATTTTACGTCGGGATACAAATTCTTACAAATGGGATAGTTCTTCCGACAGAGAAGTCTTGCCAATGTGGGTGGCAGATATGGATTTCCGTACGGCTCCATCTATAATAAAAGCGTTAAGGGAACGTGTAGAACATGGTATTTTCGGTTATACTCGTGTTCCTGATTCTTATTACGATGCAGTAATCGGTTGGTTTAAAAGACGACATGCATGGGAAATACGGAAAGAGTGGATAATTTATACATCAGGTGTTGTACCGGCTGTTTCGGCAGTTATCAAGGCGTTGACCGTTCCCGGCGATAAAGTAGTAGTGCAGACTCCGGTGTATAACTGTTTCTTCTCGTCTATCCGTAATAATGGATGTGAAATTGTTGCGAATCCTTTGTGTTGCGACAATAATAATAGGTATTATATCGATTTTGATGATTTAGAGCAGAAAGTTTCAGATGATAAGGTCAAGATTTTATTACTTTGTAATCCTCATAATCCGGTAGGGAGGGTTTGGACGAAAGAAGAGCTTATGCAGATAGGTAATATATGCCTTCGCCATAACGTAACTGTTGTATCCGATGAGATACATTGCGAACTGGTATTCCCGGAGTATCATTATATACCTTTTGCTTCCTTATCGGATGAATTTTTGAAGCATTCAGTAACATGTATCTCTCCCAGTAAAGCTTTTAACATAGCCGGGCTTCAGATAGCAAATATTGTAGCATGCGATGATGATATGCGGAAAAAGATAGACAAGGCTATTAATATAAATGAAGTATGCGATGTGAATCCGTTTGGTGTGATTGCTACTGTTGCAGCATACAATGAAGGGGAAGAATGGCTTACCTGCTTGTTGGCTTATTTGGAAGGGAACTATCAGTGTATGTCCGAGTTCGTTGCCGGATATCTACCGGATTTCCCTATAACAAAATTGGAAGGAACTTATCTTGTCTGGATGGATTGCCGGATTCTTCGTAAATCATCAGACGAGTTGGAACAGTTATTGCTGACAGAAAACAAACTATGGTTGAATGCCGGTACGATGTATGGCGAAGAGGGAGAAGGTTTTATGCGTTGGAATATTGCCTGTCCACGTTCAATGCTGATAAAAGGATTGGAAAAATTCCGGGATTTTGTAACGATACATTGTGATTGATAAATATTGTTTAATCGGTGAAAGCAAAACAAAATAACAAAAAAAGTTTATTGGGAGCATGGCTTCCGGTAATCGGTCTGACCTTTTCCGCATTTGTTTTCAACACGTCCGAGTTTGTTCCAATCGGATTATTGACAGATATAGCACACGATTTTAGCATCTCCGAAGCAGGTGCCGGTATGCTTATAACTATTTATGCGTGGGTTGTGGCATTGGCTTCTTTGCCATTAATGCTTATGGTTTCCAAAATGGAGAACCGTAAGTTGATGCTTGTTATTTTATGTGTATTCATAATAAGCCATATCCTTTCAGCTTTTTCGTATAATTACTATATGCTGATGGTTTCACGTATCGGGGTCGCTTGTGCACACGCCATATTTTGGTCGGTTGTTTCCCCTTTGGCTGTCCGGGTAGCTCCCGAAGGTCGTCGTTCTATGGCATTAGGTTTAATTATAACCGGAACGTCAATAGCAATGATAGTTGGATTGCCTTTAGGACGTGTGATAGGGTTGCATGTAGGCTGGCGTATGACTTTTTTCTGGATAGCTGTTGCTGCATTGGCATGTTTCCTTTTTCTTGCAATGGTATTTCCCAAGGTTCCAAGCCGTAATAGTGTATCACTCCGTAAGCTCCCTTCTTTGTTAGACACACCTGCACTGGTTGGTATTTATGTTTTGACAATGATAATAATCACTGCTCATTATACAGGTTATAGTTACATAGAACCTTTTTTATTGCAGGTTGCTAAATTGAACAATGCCGGTATTACGGGTGTTCTGACTGCATTTGGATTGGTTGGATTGGTTGGAAGCTGGTTGTTTTCACGATATTACGACCGGCATCCTATGCGTTTCGTTCGTTTCTGCATATTTGGGATAACGGCATTTTTATTGTTGTTGCATGTGGCATCGCTGAATCACTATGCCATTGTGATCGTTTGTCTTTGTTGGGGACTGGCTATTACAATTTACAATTTGGCATTTCAAAGTGAAATTATTCGAATCGTTCCGGAAGCTACGGCTATTGCCATGTCGGTATATTCAGGCATATTCAATGTTGGAATCGGGACAGGTGCCTTGATAGGAGGGTTTGTATGCTCCCAGATGCCCATATCTTATATAGGTTATGTAGGAGGAAGCATAGCTGTTGTATCGTCGGTATATTGTGCAAAGAAATTAATTCCTTTGTTGAGAAGGTAAAAAGAGGAAAAAAGATTTATTTTCCCCGATAGCTTATTAAAAGAGATGATGACATACCTATTATTCAGGCATGTCATCATTTTTTTATTGGTACATTATGATGTATTGTTTGTTTTGAGAAGTATTTTGTTAGCTGTATATACCATGAAAAAAGAACAAGACATTATGGAGGAAAAGCGATGAAAAGAAATAAAAAGATGAGGAGAAAAAGGGAGAAAGATGTAGAAGAATAATTAACATAAGGTCTGATATTGATTGTTTAACTTAAAAAAAGAAAAAAATGATTTCTATTAAATTGAAATTCAGACCTTCTGCAATTCGTGGAGGAAAAGGAACATTGTTTTATCAGATGATTTACAAGCGTACGGTACGCAGGATTAAAAGTCGTTATAGAATCTATAACAGCGAGTGGGATAAAGAAACAGAACAAATCATAATTCCTCAGTTGGTTTCTTTCCGTTATAAAGAATTGTCTTCTATAGCAATGAATGTATATTGGGAACTGCAACGCTTTGAAAAAGTGGTACATGAATTGGAACAGGCGGGAACTTCATCTTTGAAGATAGATGAGGTTGTCGAAAAGTTTGTTCATAATCAAGAATTGGTGGAAAGTGTTTTCAGTTTTATCCATACGCAAGTACAGCACAAGAAACAATTAGGTAAAATACGTTCCAGCGAAACCTATCAGGCAACACTGAATAGTTTTATGCGTTTTAGGAGAGGGGTAGACTTGTCGTTCGAAATGATAGACTCCGATTTGATGGAACTTTATGAAGCCGATTTAAGAAACCGGGGACTTTCTCGCAATACCACCTCTTTTTATATGCGCATACTGCGTACAAATTATCGGTTGGCAATTGAAAAAGGATTGACAAGCGACCGGCGGCCGTTTAAACATGTGTATTGCGGTATTGACAAAACGTTGAAGAGGAGCATTTCATTGATTGATATAAAAAAAATCAAGGATTTGAATTTGTCTACTTCCCCGGTTTGGGATTTTGCCAGAGACATGTTCCTTTTCAGCTTCTGCACACGGGGAATGTCGTTTGTCGATATGGCTTATCTGAAGAAAAAAGACCTTCAAAACGGATATTTGACATATAGGAGGAAAAAAACAGGACAACTTCTCACCATAGAGTGGACGGAACAAATGCAAAATATCCTTGATAAATACGAGGCAAATGCAACCCAATATTTGCTTCCCATCATACTCAGGGAAGACGGGAACGAACGGCGTCAATATCAAAATCAGATGATGAAAATTAATAGGTATCTGAAAAGAATAGCAACGTCCATCAATCTTTCCATTCCTTTGTCATTATATTATAGCCGGCATAGCTGGGCAACAATTGCCAGAGGGAAAGATATTCCGTTATCGGTAATAAGTGAAGCTTTAGGACACGACTCAGAGTCGACCACACAAATCTATCTGGATTCCATAAAATCATCGGAAGTCGATAAAGCGAATAAAGAGATATTGAAAGAACTTTAAGCCGATTGTGAAAATGATTATCTCCTAATATGAGAAAATCTTTACATTAAAAGTATTATATATTAACGTATTATCCTCTTATACAGTGATAATATGTGGTCAACATAAAAATGACAAAAGAAAAAATCTGTAAAATTTGTTTCTCTTTTTTTGATGGAAATCAATTTTTTTCCTACTTTTGCCTCGTAACGATTATCTCATATTAGGAGATATTAAAGTTATTTTTTGTACCTTTACAGCCGAAAAGATTTTCTCATATTAGGAGAAAATGGTGGAAATGGTGATTCCGGTCTTGTTTTCAACATCGTTTTTCCTGACAAAACAGTGAAAACAATTGTGTTGGAAAAAGATAAATATTATTTGACTGTATTCGTAACTGCTTGTTTTTTATGCGTTTATAAAAAATTGCAGGATTTAAGAAAGTGCCTTGTTCAGAATGAGAGACCGCTACTTCAATTTGCAATGTAAATAAACCCATCAAGTGGGAAATATGGATAAGATTGTTGATGAAAGGGATGTCAAACAGTGGTTTGTGATGCGCGATTTAAAGAGAAACAATGCAAAACAGCCTGCTTATAAATACCTTAGTGAGAAAAATATTAGAGTATTTACTCCTTTAGTGTGGAAAATATATATCCGTCAAGGCAAAAAAATCAGGGAAAAAGTTCCGTTTATTCAAGATTTACTTTTTGTGTACGATTGTCGTAGGGTGCTCGATCCGATAGTAGAAATGATAAGTACTTTGCAATACCGTTTTATACGTGGTAAAAGCGGTGTCCCGATGACAGTCAGAGACGATGATATGGAGCGTTTCATGAAAGCGGTAGCTGCAAGTGAAGACCCTTATTACTATACCCCGGAAGAAATACATCCTTCTATGATAGGAAAGAAAGTCCGTATAATAGGAGGACCGTTAAACGGGTACGAAGGCAATTTGCAGAAAATACAAGGCTCACGCATCAAACGGTTGTTTGTTGAATTACCTAATCTCTTTACCTTAGCAGTAGAAGTTCAACCGGAATTTATTCAGTTGGTGAAAGAACGTTAGTTCAAAAGCAAGTTGTGGGTGTGGAAAAGAGATTATATGTTTTAAAATAGAAAGCAGATATATTCTGAAAACAGAATAAAAAGTAAAATTCAATCTTAACAGGATCTTTTGATTTATTTGAAATAATTGAAACTATGTTGCAAAGACAATCCAATATAGAATTGTTGAGAATAGTGACCATGTTTCTGGTGTTGGTTGTGCATGCGGATTTTATGGCATTGGGGGAGCCTAAACCTAATGATATGTATTTGCAACCATTATCAACAGTTGCAAGGATTCTTATGGAATCACTTTCTATTGTTTGTGTAAATGTGTTTGTATTAGTCTCTGGTTGGTTTGGAATTCGTCCAAATGTAAAAGGCGTTACTAAATTCCTTTTTCAATCTTTCTTTTTTCTTTTTGCTATATATGCTTTCTTTTTGATGATTGGAGAGGGAGAGAAATTCAGTGTTGATTATCTTTTTATGAAGGATTATTGGTTCGTCAAGGCATATTTAGGTCTCTTGATTATAGCCCCATTGATGAACGCTTTCATTGAAAAAGCCTCGAAGAAACAAATGCTTGTCTTTTTATTATGTTTTTATATATTTCAGACGCTTTATGGTTGGGTCGTATTCAGTGCTGATTTTATCATGAACGGATATTCTACATTTTCCTTTATAGGATTATATATGTTGGGAAGATATGTCCGTTTATACCCCTCTCAGTATACAGGACTGAATAGCTTAAAGTGTTTGGGAGTATATTTTTTCATTAATATATTTTTGACGATAATTTCTGTGCTGTTGTTATTGTTTGACCAGGCTTATTATTTACAAAAGGTAGTGATGAGTTATGTGAATCCTTTTACAATCTTGGCCTCATTATATTTATTGTTGGGATTTGTTAAGATGCAATTCACTTCAAATTTTATCAATTGGATTGCTGTATCCAGTTTTGCTGTTTACTTGTTGCATTGTAACAGGTATGTTTTGGACGAATATTTGTCTATTTGTAGATATATGTATCAAGAGTATAGCGGTATTGTTTATATAATATTGATATTTTTAATCTTGTCTGCCGTTTTTTTGTTGGCTGTTTTGATAGACAGAATCAGAATATTCTTTTGGGGGTATTTGGAGAAAGTTGTGCTGAGAGTTCGCGACCGTTCAAATTTCTTGAAGGGTTGTTGAGTTGATAAAAAGCGTTTTATGTCGTCTCTTAAAGAAAAGACTGTAAAAGGCGTGGTGTGGAGTAGCATCGACCGTTTCTCCACGCAGGGAATACAGTTCGTGTTCAGCATTCTGATAGCTCGTCTGCTCCTTCCTTCCGATTATGGAGCGGTAGCGATGCTGAATATTTTCTTAGCCATTTCACAGTCGTTTGTCGATAGTGGCTTCGGGATAGCATTGGTCAGAAAATTAGATCGGACGGAAAAGGATTTTTGTACTGTATTTTATTTCAACATAGTTGTAGGCTTTTTCTTCTATGCGGTTTTGTGGCTTGCTTCACCTTATATAGCAGTTTTTTATGAAATTCCTTTGTTGGAAAAAGTGACAAAGGTCATGGCCTTGACTTTTGTGTTTTTTTCATTTTCTGCCGTTCATGGTTCCAAGTTGTCTATAGCGATTGATTTTAAGACAAATGCAAAAATTTCAATCACGGTAACATTTGTCACAGGCTCTATTGGCTTGCTGATGGCGTATAATGGTTATGGTGTATGGGCATTAGTAATTCAAGCTGTTTCTTGGTCATTGTTGCGGACGGTTTTGTTATGGCTATTCGTCCGATGGATTCCAAAATGGATTTTTTCTTGGAAGTCTTTTAAAGGAATGTTTTCTTTTGGTTCAAAATTACTCGTCTCAGGTTTGCTTGATACGACCTATAAGAACATATATACATTGGTGATTGGAAAAGTGTTTTCATCCACCACATTGGGACTCTATTCTCGTGCAAGTGGATTGGCACAGTATCCTTCGTCCAATATCACAAGTGTGTTGCAAGGAGTGACATTTCCTGTGTTAAGTACCATTCAGAATGAAACGGAGCGTCTGGCAGATGCATACAAGCGTTTTTTGCGCATTTCTGCTTTCATCGTTTTCCCGTTGATGGTCGGATTAGCGGCAGTTGCTGATCCTTTGGTAAGATTGGTACTGACAGACAAATGGGAAGGTTGCATTTATTTGTTGCAGATTGTATGCTTTTCAATGATGTGGTATCCTATTCATGCCATCAATTTAAATTTGTTACAAGTAAAAGGTCGGTCAGATTTCTTTTTGAAACTTGAGATAATAAAAAAAATACAAGGTGTCATAATCTTGTGTGTGACAATCCCGATGGGCATAGTGGTGATGTGTTATGGGCAAATTGTTGGTTCTTTGCTGTCGTTGGTTTATAATACCTATTACACAAAGAAACTCATTGGTTATGGTTATATAGCACAGATGAAGGATTTGCTGCATATTCTTATCCATTCATTGGCGATGGGAGTCGGAGTGTGGTGCATTGTGCAAATATTTGATTCATTGTGGCTGCAATTAGTAGTTGGCATTCTGTTTGGAGCGGTTTATTATATTGTTGGTGCCTATTTCCTTCATTTTGAAGAATTGAAGGAGGTGATTTCCTTGGTAAGGAAGAAAGGAAAAAATTAAGATAATGGAAGAAAAGCTGATTACGGTGACATCTCCGTTGATGCCATCCTTGGATGAACTGAATGTCTATCTGCAGGACATTTGGAAACGGAAGTGGATAACCAATAATGGGTATTATCATCAGGAATTGGAGAAAGCGTTGTGTGAGTATCTGGATGTTCCCTATATAAGTTTGTTCACTAATGGTACGCTTCCGCTGATTACTGCCTTGCAAGCCATGCGGGTTACAGGTGAGGTGATTACTACACCTTTCAGTTTTGTGGCTACCACTCACTCTTTATGGTGGAACGGTATCAAGCCGGTGTTCGTGGACATTGATCCGGTGACATGTAATCTTGACCCTGATAAGATAGAAGCTGCCATCACTCCGCGGACTACAGCCATCATGCCAGTGCATGTGTATGGTTATCCTTGTGATACGAAACGCATACAGGAGATTGCGGACAAATACGGGTTGAAGGTCATCTATGATGCGGCGCATGCTTTTGGTGTGAAGGTGAACGGAGAAAGCATTCTGAATGCGGGTGACATGTCTACGCTAAGTTTTCACGCTACAAAAGTTTATAACACCATTGAAGGCGGTGCGTTGGTTATGCACGATGAGCAGACCAAGAAGCGTATTGATTACCTGAAGAACTTCGGTTTTGCTGGAGAGACGACGGTAGTAGCACCCGGCATCAACAGCAAGATGGACGAGGTGCGTGCAGCATACGGTCTGATTAATTTGAAGCAGGTGAATGAGGCAATAACGGTCCGTCACCATGTGGCGGACGCATACCGCAAGGCGTTAGGGAATGTTCCGGGTATCCGGTTCTTGGAAGATGTGTTAGGGGTGCAGCATAATTATGCTTATTTCCCGATATTTGTGGATGCGGAGCAGTATGGAATGACACGCGACGAATTATATTTCAAGATGAAGGAGCACAATGTGTTGGGCAGACGTTATTTCTATCCACTGATAAGCACATTCTCCACTTATCGGGGACTGGAATCGGCTGTGCCGGATAATTTGCCTGTAGCGACCAAGATTGCCGAGCAGGTGATTTGTCTGCCGATGTATTACGGGTTGACGGATGAGGATGTGGAACGGATTATAAAGTTGATAGTGAAATGAAACTGGGAATAATGCAGCCTTATTTTATGCCTTATATTGGATACTTTCAATTGATGAAAGCTGTAGATAAGTATGTAATATACAATGATGTCAATTATATAAAAGGCGGATGGGTTGCAAGGAATAATATTCTTATAAACGGTAAGAAGCAGCTTTTTACGATAAAGCTTCAAGGAGCAAGCCCGAACAAGCATTTTGCTGAAATTCAAATCTTGGATGATTTTAAGAAGCTTATAAAAACATTAGAAATGAATTACTCTAAAGTTCCTTTCTTTCAATCAACTATGGGGCTTATGGAGAAAATCTTTTCATATCCGGAAAAGCGGTTGGATCTTTTTATAAAAAATAGTTTTGAGCAAATTCTGTCTTATTTGGGTATTAAAACAGAGTTGATATTATCTTCTGGTATTGTTAAAGACAATTCCTTGAGGGGAAAGGATAAAGTGATGGAAATCTGCAAAATCCTAGAAGCCGATACTTATTATAATGCTATTGGTGGCAAGGAATTGTATGATAAAAAAGAGTTTGAGGATAATGGTATATCTCTTCATTTTCTGAAAACAGATGAAAATCTACGATATACGCAATTTCCGAATATGGAGTTTGTTCCTAATTTATCGATTATAGATGTGCTTATGTTCAATTCTGTGGAGGAAGTGAATAAGATTTTGGATAATTATATTTTGGAGTAATAGACAGTATATCGAATAAGGTTTTAGGGAACTGATAACCACAATCCCTGTTTCTTATTTTTTGTATAAACTCTAATAATTTTAGAAAATTTCATTATGGAAAATCTGGTAATAGTAGGTGTTAGTACAACTGCTCGGCATGTATTTTCTTTTGTAAAAATGTATAATCTCTATAATATTATAGGTTTTGCAGTGAATAGACAATATAAAATTTGTGATGAGTTTTGTGGTCTACCTGTATATACGTTAGAACATTTAAGAGAAGAATGTAAGGAACAACACTTTTTTGTTTTTGTAGCTGTATTATGGAATCATCTTAATCGTGATAGAAAAAAAATATATGAAATGTGTAAATCCTATAATTATAGGATGGCAAATATCATTTCACCTTATGCAATAATTCGTGGAAATATAAAAGGTGACAATTGTTGGATTCATGATTATGTAATTATACAAAATGAAGCACAATTGGAATCGGATATCGCAATTATGGCTTATACATTAATAGGAGCTGATACTCATGTAGCTTCTCATTGTTTTTTCGGTGCTCGTTCCTTATTGGGTGGTGGTAGTTCAATTGGTGAACAATCTTTTGTTGGTTTGAATGCCACAATTTTTGATGATACTTATATTGGAGACAAATGTCTGATTGGTGCATGTACAGTGGTAAAGCGAAATATGCCCAATTATTCCAAATATGTAACTTCTTCTGAAAATATAGTTTTTAAGCAATATTCTCAAGATGAGATAGAAGAAAAGTTGGTTTTTACGAAAAACAAGAGATAACATAATAATATTGATTTATGCAACAATCTATATTGGGCTTATATTACGAAGATTTTATTGTTGGCGATGAGATTCATCATGCTTTATCAAAAACGATATTTGAGAGCGATAATAATTTTTTTTCATTGTTGACGATGAATCATCACCCTGTACATACTAATGTTGATTATGCTTTAAAGAATCAGCATGGGAAAATATTAGTGGTCGGAACATTGGTTTTTTCTTTAGCTGTTGGTATAACGGTTTCCGATATAAGTGGAAAGGCAATAGCTAATTTGGAGTATGAGAATATAAAGCATCTTAATCCTGTGTTCTTAAATGATACTATTTATGTGCGTTCGGTAATTCTTGATAAGCGTGAGTCAAAATCTAAACCTGATAGAGGCATCGTGTATGTAGAATCGATTGCATATAATCAGGATGGTGTAGATGTCTTGTCTTTTAGAAGAAAGGTTTTAGTAAAAAAAAGAAATGGATAATATGTACTTGATGCGCAGTTTAATGTTCGTTCCTGCGCATAATCAGAAACTATTGGATAGTGCGGTTCGACGTGATGCGGATGTTTTATTACTTGATATTGAGGATTCTGTACCATATTGTGATAAGCAAAAAGCCCGTGATAATATAAAAGAGTATGTCAAGCGTACTGATTTGAATGGGAAATTGTTATTTCCAAGAGTGAATGATCGTGAAAGTGGTGAATTGCTGAAGGATGCTTACCAATTAACAATAGATGGAATAACAGGATTCATGTATCCGAAGTCTACAAAAGGTGAAGATATTTATTTTTTCGGAAAATTATTAGAAACAATTGAATATGAGAAAGACATTCCAATAGGAACGTTCAAAATTATTCCATTAATTGAAACGACTGGAGCGGTTATTAATATTAAGGAAATTTGTGAAGCATGTACACGTGTTGTTGCTGTAGCGTTCGGATGCGAGGATTTTGTAACGGACTTACAAGGTAAACATGATGTTGAGGGACAAAGTATAATGATGGCTCGTAATTTGATCAGTATAGGAGCAAGAAGTTGTGGCGTTTTACCTATTGATACAGTGCATATACGTGTTCATGATTTGGACGATCTGGAAAAGAATCTGATAATAGGCCGTCGGCTTGGTTTTGAAGGAACGTTGGTGTTAAATCCTAAGGAATTACCTTTAGTGAATCAGTATTATTCGCCGACACAAGAAGAAATCTCTTGGGCGGAAGAAATGATAAAGCTATCAGAAGAAGCTGAAGCTGAGGGTAAAGGGGTTGCAGTTAAGGATGAGAAATTTATTGGTCCTCCAATGGTGAAAATGGCCAAAAATATTCTTAAAAAGAAAGATTTGATAGAAAGAAAGAAGAATGAAAGATGAAACAATTGTGCCAGATAAACATCCACTAATGGTGACAATCCGTTGCATAACGTATAACCATGAACCATATATTCGTCAATGTTTGGAAGGCTTTGTGATGCAAAAGACAAGCTTCCGTTTCGAGGCTATAGTTCATGATGATGCGTCTACAGATGGAACTGCCGCTATAATCCGTGAATATGCTGAGAAATATCCTGACATAATAAAGCCTATATATGAAACGGAAAATCAGTATTCAAAACATGATGGAAGTATAAGGCGTATAATGAATGCATATACACATGGAAAATATGTGGCCATGTGTGAGGGCGATGATTATTGGACCGACCCATACAAACTTCAAAAGCAAGTGGATTTTTTAGAAAGCCATCCTGATTATGTGATGTGTTCACACCGTTTTGATCAATATTATGAAGATAGGCATCGTTTGGAGAAAGAGAAAGATGATACATTTCAGGGCGCAGATTATGATTTGCAGAACCTGATAGGGGGCAAGTGGTTCACTCAGACATTGACAGTAATGTATCGTCGTAGCGCATTGGATTTGAAACGATATGAGCGATATGGAATGTCAATGGACATCATCTTGTTTTATGAATTGTTGAAACATGGCAAAGGTTATTGTTTTCCTGAAGCGATGGGTGTTTACCGTTATCATAATGGAGGTGTCTGGTCGGAAGTGTCACAGAACCGTCGGAGGTTGGTGGAGTTCAAAGCAAGGCTGGCCATATATAACGTGGAACGGAGTGACATGGCGGCGAGATTTATTCTCTATCAGTTTGCTAAGGCTATGAGCCGAAGGTGGATGTTAAAACAATGGCGTATGATGGTAAAAGTATTTCGGATATTGAAAAAGCATTATGGAAGTTGGTTTGTTACAAAATTGATGTTTGATAAGCTTGTATTGAACACGAATGTGAAATGGGAGGAAATATCTGAAATTAAAATGATTTCATGATATATGAGTTTGAAGGAGATAAAGGTGGATTACAGAATCAATTCCTAATTTATTATTGGCATGAATAGTATCTGCGAGAGAAAAGATGGTTTGTCAGGTCTCATCCGTACACGGAATGAGGCTTCGCTTCTAGGTCCGTGTATAGACTCATGCATTGATGCTTTGGATGAATTGATAGTTGTCTGTTTCGATTGTACAGATAATACATTGGAGGTTTTGGAGGAGAAGAAACGTCAATATCCTGATAAATTGAGAGTCTTTGAGTATAATCACAAAGTTCTGGCATTTGATCTGACACAGGAGGAGTTTGATTTTGCAAAGATATTGCCTGATGATTCACCGCGTCTTTATGGTAATTTATGTAATTGGGGTATGTCGAAAGCTAGGTATAAGTATCTGACTAAGATTGATGCCGATCAGTTATATTTTGCGGATGAACTGAAAAAATGGAGAGATATCTGTAGTGGGGACATCCGGATGAAATGGCATATCAGCTTTATTCTGGGATGGTTGTTTATGATGTACTTTTCACTGTATCGTAGAGTGTCTCTTCGATCAGGAAAGCCTTGTTTGTGGATGATTCCGGATTGGTTCGTGAAAATTCTTTTTAAGCCATATTCTGATTATTCAAAATGGATGCTGCAACGTGGAAAGGCACTCATTGCCTTATCTGGCGTGAATGTATTTAAAGATGACCGATGGTATGTGACATTCGATGGGGTGAACATTCATCCTCCATATAATGGGGAGGGTGATACTGTGATATTTAAAGTCTCTGATCATACATATTGGGGCAAATATTATAGAGAAGACAGGAAGCCTTATTCGGTGACAGAAGTGTTTGTTGATAAATCATGTAAAAAACACATGTTCAGTTATCCGGTTTGGTTCCATATTCATGCCAACCGGAAATACTGTTGTGATAAGGTGAAGAAGATGAAAGATGAGCATCCGGAATGTTTCGTTCCAATAGAAGATTTTCCTTCCATGAGTTATCAGGAGGTGCTTGACAAGATGGATAAAAAAGCCCATACATTATTTCAAATGACATTGTTTGCATTGATACATAAAATAGGGAGGAATACGATTAAGGAACACATGAAAATATTGCTCTCGTAAGAATAAATATTATGGTATGTCATGAAACGATATGATTATCTTATAGTTGGTTCCGGTCTGTTTGGAGCGACATTTGCTTATCTGGTTCATAAAGAGGGGAAAAAATGTCTGGTGATAGACAAGCGCAAACATTTGGGCGGAAATGTCTATTGCGAGAATGTGGAGGGGATAAACGTACATAAATATGGTGCACATATATTCCATACATCCAATAAAAAGGTGTGGGATTTTGTTAATTCTATTGTAGAATTCAACCGATATACTAATTCTCCGGTAGCTAATTATAAAGGTCGGTTATACAACTTACCTTTCAATATGAATACGTTTTATCAGATGTGGGGTGTGGTTACTCCAGAACAAGCTCATGAAAAGATTGAAGCCCAAAGGCAAGAAGTGTTGGCGATGATGCGTGAGAAAGGTGTGACTGAGCCTCGTAACTTGGAAGAACAGGCTTTGACGCTTGTTGGGAAAGATATATATGAGAAACTGATTAAGGGTTATACGGAGAAGCAATGGGGACGGAAATGTACTGAATTGCCGTCTTTCATCATACGACGTTTACCGGTAAGACTTGTATATGACAACAATTACTTCAACGATAAGTATCAAGGCATACCCATTGGAGGATATAATAAGTTGGTTTCAGGTCTTCTTGAGGGGGTAGAGACCAAGACTGGCGTTGATTTCTTTGAGAATCGGGAATATTGGGAGGGTCTGGCGGATAGGATTGTCTTTACTGGAAAGATAGACGAGTTTTATGACTATCGCTTTGGAAAATTGGAGTATCGTACGGTTCGTTTCGAAAATGAAGTGTTGGATATGCCTAATTATCAAGGAAACGCCGTAATTAATTATACAGAGCGTGATGTGCCGTATACTCGTGTGATAGAGCATAAACATTTCGAAATGTTCGGACAGGAAATTTATGAAAAACCAAAGACTGTCATCTCACGAGAGTATTCGGTTGAATGGAAAGAAGGTATGGAACCGTATTATCCCGTCAATGATGAACGAAACGGAGATTTGTATATGAAATATAAATCTCTTGCTGACAATGAGAGCAAAGTGCTGTTTGGCGGAAGACTTGCTGAGTATAAATATTATGATATGGCTCCAGTAATTGAGTCGGCTATTAATTTGTTTCAAAAAATGATTTAAGGCATGTATAATAGTTACAAGATAGTTCTTAATACAGCTGCCGGTCGCCGCCGTTATATGCAGTATTTGATTCCATATATTGTATCAAGTAAAATGGTTGATCGTTATGATGTTTGGGTGAATACTCATAACGGGGCTGACATTGAATTTTTCAAGCGAATAGCTGAAAAATATCCTGTTGTTAATCTGGTTTGGCAGCCTGATGGAGTTGTAAATGGCAATAAGAGCATTAATGCTTTTTATAAAGCGTGTGTAGAACCCGATACGATTTATTTTAAATTGGATGATGATATTGTTTGGATGGAGCCTGGACTGATTGAGAAAATGGTTAAGTTCCGTGTAGATAATCCTCAATATTTCCTCGTTTCGCCTTTGGTGATAAACAATTCCCTGTCAACTTATTTGCTCGAGTTGGAAGAGAAAATCAAGTTGGATGATTATTATAATTCCTATGCCAGTCATCCTGTGTTGTGGCGGAGTGGAGTTTTTGCACAGGAATTGCACTCTTGGTTTTTGGAGAAATTTCTTAAAACTAAGAAGTGGGAAGAACTTCATTTGGGAAAGAAAGAGATGGGTATGACTCGTTTTTCAATAAATTCGGTTTTATGGTTTGGTGATGAGATGCGAAAATTCGCAGGCGTTGTTCCCGGCGATGATGAGGAATTCTTGTCCTGCATATATCCCACACGGAGGGGGATGTCGAATGCTTGGAATGGTGATGCTATAGTGGCGCATTTTGCTTTTTTCACCCAACGAGAGGAGCTTGACAAGAAAGGTATACTGGAGCAATACGGTGAAGTGTGTACAGAGCAATGGCATAAAGATGGAAAATCTGCTGAAATTTATGATGCTGTGCAAGCAATATTAAAGGATATCAACGCTAATGAAGCGGAACTGATGAAGCGTCCTTCTCCTTATAAGCGCGTGGTGAAGCCTGTTACTATGAGGCAAAGAGTTAAAAAACTGATTCCTAAGGTAGTGCTTGATCTGAAAACTTTTTTTGACGGACGTAAAGAACGTTCAGGTTTTATCTGCTAACAAATAAGTCATGGACAAGATTCTGACACTTATCATCCCGACATACAACATGGAGAAGTATCTTCGTTATTGCCTTGATTCGCTTATAGTGAATGGGGAGGGCATGGATGCATTGGAGGTGCTTGTCGTAAATGACGGTAGCTGTGACGGCTCGTTGACCATTGCTCGTGAATATGCACGTGAATATCCACAGACATTTAGGGTGATAGACAAGGAGAACGGCAATTATGGTTCATGTGTCAATCGGGGTTTGAAGGAAGCCACAGGCAAGTATGTGAAAGTGCTTGACGCTGATGACAGTTTTGATACTGGTAATTTTTCCCAATTTCTTGACTTCTTACAAAAGGTGGATGCTGATTTGGTTGTGTCTGACTTTGTGGTTGTTAATGAAGATAGAGATATAACAAGAATCTTTGATCATGAGTTCCCTTGCGGACTTTTATCAATAGATGATGTTTGTACGACCAAAGATTTCAGTCATATTCAAATGCATGCTGTAACTTATCGGCGTAGCATATTATTGTCTCTTTCTTATCGGCAGACAGAAGGCATTTCTTATACTGACCAAGAATGGGTTTTTACTCCTATGGTCGGAGTGAAGTCTGTCTGTCATTTTAACAAATGTGTATATAAGTATTTGGTTGGAAGAGAAGGACAGACAATGAACCCGGCAGTAAAAGCAAAACGTATTTCCCATGCTTGTCAGTGCGTATATGCCATGAGTAGGGCTTACGAACAATATAAGAATAGCGTTTCGGATCAGCTGCGTTTATATTTTCATGGTAGACTATATTATATGATAAAGGAGGTATACGTCTCATGTTTTTTGAATTATTCGGCTCAAAATAAAAAGGTGTTGAGGCAATTTGATGCTACATTGAAGAGTATAAGTCAAGAGGCCTATGATTTGGTGAGCACTGGCAATTCCAATTATATCGCTTTCTGGCGTTCTCATCCGAACTTGAGTCCTGTTTTAATTAGATGGGTAAGTCGGTGTTATATCAGGTGTGTTGTTAAAAAGTAAAATTCGCAAATCAAAGCATAACTGATGCGAGTATTATAATTTGTCCGTATGCATGCTTATTTAATAATAGCTCACAACGAATTTGAAGTGCTTCAGAAGCTAATTGAAGCATTGGATGATCCTCGAAACGATATATATATACATTTTGATAAGAAAGTAAAATCACTTCCTCAATTGAAGGTAAAATATAGTAATTTATTTATATGTAAAAAGCGAATAAACGTTCATTGGGGAGATGTATCACAACTGAAAGCAGAATATGTACTTTGGCAAGAGTCATATAAGCAAGGAAAGTATACTTATTATCATTTGATTAGTGGAACACATTTCCCTTTGAAATCTCAAGATTCTTTACATCGTTTCTTCGATTCTGTTGCAAATAGAATTGTATTGCAGAAGATGGAACAAGGAGAATCTGAGGTAGATTTGAAACTGAAAAGGATAAGTGTTTGTGTTAAATCATATAACAGTGAAAACCAATTTATGCGTAAATTAAGTCAGTTTACATGGAAATGTTTTTTACGCATGCAGTATATTTGTGGATATAGGAGAAACAAACAATATGTTTTTAAGAAATCAAGTCAGTGGTGTAGCTTGACGGAAGAAGCTGTTGCTTATATGCTTTCTGTAAAGCGGGAAGTGCTTCGTAAATATAGATATACGTTCTGTGGTGATGAGTTTTTTGTGTTTTCTGAATTGTATGATTCTTCATTAAAGAATCAGATTTATGATTACGATAAACTATTGAAATGCGATTTTTTCCGTACTGGTCCAATTGTTTATAATTCGGTCGATTATGAGAAGTTGGTAGGTTCTGATTGTTTGTTTGCCCGTAAATTCAGTGCTTCAGATTTGACAATAGTTGATCGATTGAGAGAACATTATAAAGCGGATGAAAATCAATCATGAAGCAAGTTTGTGATTTTAATATTTGTACAGGCTGTGCGACTTGTGTAGACCGATGTCCACAACAGTGTATTACTATGCAAGTCAAAAATGGCTTGGGGCATTTATATCCGGTTATTGATCAGGATTCTTGTATAGATTGCGGTGCTTGCCAGAAAGTCTGTCCGGCTTTACATGAAATCAAGAAAGAATATCCCAAGAAAGCTTATGCCGGTTGGGATAAGAATAAAGAAGAGTATGAAAGCAGTACTTCTGGCGGAGCTGCTTCTGCTTTTTCATGTCATATTATTAGAGAAGGTGGAGTAGTGTATGGTTGTGCTATGCTTCCGGGGCTAAAAGTGAAGCATGTCAGAATTGATAGGGAAGATGGCATTTATAAATTGAAAGGCTCTAAATATGTACAGAGCGATATGAGAGAGTGTTATCAATCATTGAAAGAAGATTTAAAAGAAGGGAAGAAAGTTTTATTTATAGGAACGCCTTGTCAAGTCGCTGGGGTAAAGAGCTTTTTAAGGAAAGATGAAATTCAGAATTTGTATGCTGTTGATTTAATTTGTCATGGAGTTCCTTCTCTTGCTTTTTTGCAAAAACATATAAAGAAAGTAACAGGCGGAAAAATGCCAGATGAAGTATATTTCCGTAAAGGAGATGATTATTTGTTTTTATTGTTACGTGGAAAAGAAGAATTATATAAGAATTCATTATTTGATGAACGTTATAAGGACATTTATTATAATGCTTTTTTTGATGGATTTTCTTATCGGGAAAGTTGTTATCAATGTAAATATGCAGCTAGTAAAAGGGTCTCGGATGTGACAATTGGAGATTTCTGGGGATTGAAGGGTGATCTTCCTTTGTCCCATCCCAATGGTTGTTCCGTTGTATTGCCGCTTACGGATAAAGGTGCCGAACTTATAAATGCGATAGCATCAGAATTTTATTTGTTTGAGCGACCTGTTGAAGAGGCTATATTAGGAAATGACCAATTACGGAATCCAAAGTCTAAGGATTGGAGAATAAAATTGTTTCATTATCTGTATCCATTTTTAGGAATAAGCCTTTCATATAGGATTTGTCAAATGGACAAAATTGGCAGAAGATTCGCAAGAATTTTATTAAAAGGGGAATAAGACAATGAGACGTTGTGGTGTTGTTACCTTTCATAGCCCCCATAATTATGGGTCTGTATTACAAGCTTATGCATTGGTACAAGTACTTCAAGGATTAGGTTTGAATGCGGAAATCATTGATTTCAGGCATCCACATACGACGGATATGTATGAATGGAAATTCTGGTCACCTTATAAAACGGCGAGATGGAATATCATGGACCTTGTTGTTCGAGGGATATTAGGTCTTGGAAAAGAACGTGAAAAACAATTCAGACAATTTATTGATTATGTATTACCTAAATCAAAGAGATATTATAATCGTTCTGAGATACCGGGTGATAAATACGATATTCTTATTTGTGGATCAGATCAAATATGGAATCCTATTTCAACAGGCGAAAATGATCCCATTTATTTTTTAGATTTTGGAAATACAGCTTGTCGGTTTTCTTATGCTGCCAGTTCTGGTTCTCATCCATTTGGAGAAGGATGTCATGAAAGAATTCAAGGTTATCTGGAAAAATTCAAATCAATAGGTGTAAGGGAAAAGTTCATGCAAGATTATATAAAGGAAGAATTTGGATTTGAGTCTACAATAAATCCAGATCCTACCTTGTTGTTGCCTGCAGAAAGATGGTCAGAAATAGAAGTTGAATATAGTAAGCTTCCTAAAAATTATTTGTTGGTTTATAGCTTGTGGGAACATAAGGACATTTTAAGTTTTGCTCAGAAAGTTGCTCAATGTTTGCAACTCCCTTTGGTGCATATATCTACAGATTACACCCTGCGGGCTCTTTTCCATAAAGGAATAAAGTATAGTTTGACGGACGTATCGCCTCAGCAATTTTTATGGCTATTTCATCATGCTTCATTTATTGTGACAAATACATTCCATGGAAATATGTT
The DNA here is from genome assembly GCA_019116145.1 of Candidatus Phocaeicola gallistercoris. Classification (GTDB taxonomy): domain Bacteria; phylum Bacteroidota; class Bacteroidia; order Bacteroidales; family Bacteroidaceae; genus Phocaeicola; species Phocaeicola gallistercoris. The sequence goes on along the minus strand of DXCG01000150.1, from coordinate 23,575 downwards.
TTCAGTTATATATCGTAAAAATTTCATCAATTACGCAGTAAATGACAAGAAAGATACGCGTATAAAGACTTTACATGAAGTGATAGGACTGGAAAACAGAATAATATCAGATATAGAAATGTTTAAAATGATGAATAAAGAAATAGATTATTCAAAACTTGAGGACGATATTTCGTGCTTTCAAGAAAAAGGGTTGACTTTTATAAAAGGAAATATAGGATTTTAATCAGTGATGGAATTTTATTGGCAATATGCTTAAAAAGGTAATTAAAAGATGTGTCCCTAATCAATTACACTCTTTCATCCGGAAAAAAATTATAATGGCAAAGCACCGAAGGGTGGCGTTAAAGTTAAAGGGATTGGTTGAAGATTGTGTCTCAGGTAGACTGGAAAAGCCGATTATTAAGCCGTTAGTTGATTTGCCGAAAGATACCATATGGCAATATTGGGCGCAAGGGATGGAGAATGTGCCGCCTTTAGTTCGTATATGCATGGACTCGGTGGACAAATATGCCGCGCCTGATTACCAGATAATCCGTTTGTCTGATGATAATCTGGCTGATTATGTTGAAATACCTGATTGGCTGGAAAAACGTAGGGAGAGTGGGCAAATATCTGTAGCACATTTCTCTGATATATTGAGATGTATGTTGCTGACAACTTATGGTGGACTATGGCTGGATGCCTGCACTTTGTTGACTGGGAAATTGCCAGATATGCTGTTTAAGTATGACTTTTTTGTTTACCAACGTGATCCGTCAGAGCCTCATAAGAAATATTGGGAGAACACATTCGCATATTATTGGGGATGGGACAAAAACTTCCGGGTGAGGATATTGATAGGAATCATGTATGCAAAAGCAGGGAGTAGAGTGATTTCAGATATTACAGCCATGTTGTGTGCTTTCTGGAAAAGTCATGACAAGGCACCCGATTATTTCTTCTTCATGATATTGTTTGATCTTTACATTGAAAAGAATAAGGAGCTGAATTGTCCGATTTATAATGACTGTGTGCCACACATGTTGCGTCAGGTTATTAGTGGAGAATATCCTTATTTGAATGTTAAAGAGATTCTGGGAACAACATCGGTGCATTCACTGAACAATAAGAATCCGAAAGCTGCAGATAAATTGAAAGTTTTGCTTGGAACATATATTGAAAGCTGATGAGACACGCATATCTGATTATAGCTCATAATGAGCCGGAAATCTTGCGGATTCTTCTTTCTTTGTTGGATGATGAACGTAATGATATATACCTGCATATAGACAAGAAAGCTTCTTTTGATTTTACGAATCTGAAGGCAGTAAAAAGTCGTTTGTATATATTGCCTGTCCATATAGATGCATGTTGGGGCGATTTCAGTTTGGTTGAAATTGAATTGTTGCTTTTAAAAGAGGCGTATTCAAACGGGTCGTATTCTTATTATCACTTGCTGTCGGGAGTGGATCTGCCCATAAAGTCGCAAGATTATATACATGATTTTTGTGAGAGACATCAAGGAAAGGAATTTATTGGATTTGCTCAACATGCTACACAGAAGGAATTGGATTGGCGTTCACAACATTGGTTTATCTTCGCCCGTGATTTCCAATCAAAAAACTTATTTAAAAAAGTAGTAAGGGCGGTGTTTGCACGGCTGCAAAGCCTTGTGCGGTATCGAAGAACTTCCTTACAAGTTAAGAAAGGTTCACAATGGTGTAGCATTACACATGATTTGGTCGGTTATTTGTTGCAGAACGAGGACTTGATTCGGAAAATTTTCAGCCATACTTATTGTCCGGATGAATTGTTTATACAGACATTGTGTTGGAATTCGGATTTTAAAGACCGAATTTATGATTCGGAGGATGAGTTTGAAGGCTGCGAACGATATATCAAATGGAGAAACGGCGCTTTACAGCCATTAGTCTTACGGGAGGTGGATGATATGATAAACTCTTCACGTTGGTTTGCCCGTAAGTTTGCCTCAAATAACATGGAAGTTGTTCAAGAAGTCTTGAAGCGTATCAAATGATAAAAGTTTCAGTTATCGTTCCTGTCTATAAGGTGGAGTCTTTCATCGGACGGTGTATGCGTTCGTTAATGGAGCAGACACTGCAGGATGTGGAGTTTATAGTGGTGGACGATTGTTCGCCCGATAATAGCATATCTATTGCGAAACAAGTTGCAGAAGATTATCCCGACAGGCTGGTCACATTTATTGTGCATGAGGTCAACAAGGGCTTGCCCGCCGCACGGAATACGGGATTGGCTGTGGCTAAAGGAGAATATGTCTTTCATTGTGATAGTGATGATTTTGTTGAGGCTGACATGTTGGAAGGTCTTTATGAAAAGGCTGAAAGTGAGAATGCAGACATTGTCTGGTGTGACTGGTTCCTTTCTTTTGAGAAGAATGAACGTTACATGAAACAACCTCATTATGATTCCGCGATGGGTGCGTTGAAAGGTATGTTAAGCGGTGTGATGAAGTATAATGTATGGAATAAGCTGGTACGGCGTGAGCTTTATACGGTCAATGCCATATCTTTTCCTACCGGTTATGGGATGGGTGAGGATATGACTATGATAAAACTTTTTGCATGTGCGAAAACAGTGGCATATTTACCAAAAGCTTTCTATCATTATGTGAAACTAAATGCTTTGGCCTTTTCAAACACTTATTCTGATAAGCATTTGGTGGAATTAAGGCATAACGTACAAGACACTTTGTGTTTTCTGGAAGCCAGATATGGAGACAGGCTGAGGACAGAAATGGAGTTCTTTAAGCTGGATGTGAAATATCCTTTTCTGATCAGCGATGATTCCCGAAGACATGAATTGTGGAAGTCATGGTATCCGGAAGCGAATGTTTATATCTCACGAAATAAAAATGTTAGCGTGCGTAGACGCATTTTGCAACAGTTGGCAGCGAATGGACAATATTGGTTGATCAGTTTCTATTATAAATTTGTCCATAAGTTTATTTATGGATTAATCTTCAGATAACAGATGAAAAAATATATATTAATAGTTTTTACTATAATCATAACTAGTTTCTATTTCTTCCCTTTCAACTTTCGATTCTTGCCTACCGTAAACACGAAGATGGGGATGGCTGCATTGGGTTTGGTTATCTTGGCTGTGCAGCTTGCGAGAAATAGGAACACACAGATTAATAAGGATTTTTTCTTTGTATCTCTATTTGCGGCTTTTGTTTCGCTGGCAGGCTTGTTTTCTGTGGTTTATAATAATACGGCAGATTATGCTTATGCGTCATACATTGTGTCCATGTGGGTGTGGGTCAGTGCTGCTTATGTTGTTGTTTCTTTGATTAGATATGTGCATGGGACAGTTTCTGTATATCTGTTATGTAATTATTTGATTGTATTGTGTGCTGCTCAATGTATTTTGGCATTAACAATGGATTTGAATGAATCAGTACAGCAGTTTATATATTCTATACAAGAAGAGGGCGTAGAAGAATTCTTAGAAAAGAAAAATCGGTTGTCTGGTTTGGGGGCAGGGCTGGATATTGCCGGTTCTCGTTTTTCTGCTATTCTTGTGATGATTTCATTTCTGTGCGTCAACTATATTAAGAATATTAAGAAATATTTGTTTTTATACATGCTGGCTTTTGTCATAATTGCCGTGATAGGAAACATGATCGGGCGCACGACAACAGTAGGAATGTTGATAGCAATAGCCTACTTTATAATTGGTTCTATCTTTTTTATGTCTAAGGAAGATAGAAGTTATGTCTGGTCTTGGGGGGTGGGTATACTGATGATTGCTGTGCCGGTGTTTGTTTATCTTTACAACAATGTGCCTGCGTTATACGAGAACTTGCGTTTCGGATTTGAAGGATTTTTTAGTCTGGTAGAGAAAGGACGTTGGGAGGTACATTCTAATGAGATGCTTAAAGAAGGGTATATTTTTCCGGATAATCCTAAGACATGGCTTATTGGTGATGGATATTTTGGTAGTACTTTTAATGATCCATATTATACAGGAGTAGATTGGGGAGGCTTTTATAAAGGTTCTGATGTGGGGTATTCTCGGTTCCTTTTCTATTTTGGCATATTAGGTTTGGGAGCTTTTTCTATCTTCATGCTGAAAGTATGTCAGGTTTGCATAAAGCATTTTCATGCCTATCGTTTTATGTTCTTGATGCTTGTAGCTCTTAATTTTTTAGTTTGGTTGAAAGTCTCTACCGATATATTTCTTGTTTTTGCACCATTTCTTTGTATAAGTCCTGAGGAAAATGATGCTTTTGAGGAGCGGGTAGTTTTGAATAAAGTTTAGAACTATATATCTTCATGAAACTCATCTATTGTACGCATTCTCTTTGCAATCCCGGAGGGATGGAGCGGGTGTTGGTCAACAAGGTGACTTATCTGGTCAAGAAATTGCATTGGGATGTCTCGATTGTGACGACAGACCAGAAAGAAAGACCTACGTTTTATCCGTTGCCCGAAGAGGTGAGGATGACAGACTTAGGTATTAACTATTCGGATGATAATAGTAAGCGTCCTGTAGGTAAGATAATAGGGTATTTACTCAAAAGACGTAAACACAGAAAACGACTTACGGAGTTATTGATGAGGGAAAAGGCGGATATTGTTGTTTCGCTTTACCCGTCGGAATCGTCTTTTATACCAAGCATAAAAGATGAGAGCAAGAAGGTGCTGGAATTGCATTATTGCAAATTTTTCCGTTTGCAGTATGGTCGTGGCGGATTGTTGGGATGGATAGACCGTTGGCGCACCAAACAAGATGAGCGGATAGTGCGTAAGTTCGATAAGTTTATAGTGCTTACGAATGAAGATAGTACATACTGGGGGGCTTTACCCAATATAGAAGTGATACCCAATGCAGCCATGCATGTAGGCGATGCTTATTCGGATGTTTCAAGGCATAGGGTGATAGCCGTTGGACGGTTGGATTATCAGAAAGGTTTCGACCGGTTGATTCAGGCTTGGGAAATTGTCAAGATGAATGATAAATATAGCGATTGGCAACTTGATGTCTTTGGACAAGGAGAATGGCGTGATATGCTTTTGCAGATGATAAAGGAGAAAAATTTGCAAGACAGTATGCACATCCATGTTCCGACTCGACATATCGGAAAGGAATATGCAAGCAGCTCATTTTTGGTTATGAGTTCCAATTACGAGGGTTTCCCTATGGTTATGATTGAAGCTATGGCGTGTGGACTTCCTGTGGTCTCATTCGATTTTAAGTGTGGACCTAAAGATATTATCGGGCATGGGGTGAACGGCTTATTAGTAAGCAACGGCGATATACAAGGGCTTGCCGAAGCAATGATGAAACTGATGGGGGATGGAGATTTGCGCAGGCAAATGTCGGAGCAGGCAAAACAAGTGATTGAGACTTATTTCGAAGAAGCTGTAATGAAACAGTGGGTGAATTTGTTCACTTCGTTGATGAAACAATGAGTACATTATTACAGATAAACCCCGTGTTACGGGTATCGACATCGACAGGGCGCATTATGCAAGAAGTTGGCGATTTGGCGATGCAACACGGCTGGAAAAGTTATATAGCCTATAGCAAGGGGCGCGACGGTATACGTGAGTGTGCTTCGCAGGTTATCCCTGTAGGAAATGTGTGCGATACGTGGTGGCATGGTTTGCAAACCCGTTTGTTCGATCGCCACGGATTAGCTTCCGCTACCCCGACACGGCAACTGATTCGGCAAATAGAAAAAATTCAGCCGGACATTATTCATATCCATAACATTCATGGCTATTTTCTGAATTATCAGATATTGTTCAAGTATCTGTCTGCTTGTGGCATACCGGTCGTTTGGACTGTACACGATTGTTGGCTTTATACCGGGCACTGTTATTATTATTCGTATGTGAAGTGCAATAAGTGGCAATCCGGGTGTGGGCATTGTCCGCAGAAAACCGCGTTCCCGGCAAGTTATTTATTCGATAGAAGCCAAAAAAATTATCGGGATAAAGAAGCGGCATTTACCTCCATGCCCGAAGATAAGTTGACCATTGTGCCGGTTTCTAATTGGATAAAAGAGGAAATGCAACAATCGTTTTTGAAATCATACCGTTTTCGTGTTATTCACAATGGTATCGATACCAATGTTTTCAATATAGGTGCTTCTCAGGAATTGGTCGATAAATATCGTTTGGACGGCAAACATATCCTGTTGGGTGTAGCAAGTATCTGGAGCAAAGAGAAAGGTCTCGACGATTTTATCCGGATGGCCAATATGTTGCATGGCAATGAAGTGATTGTACTTATCGGTATCAAGCCCGGCGACCGGAAAAAACTTCCGGGAAATATTGTCGGCATTTCGCGTACAGAAAATATACATCAGTTGGCCGAGTGGTATTCTACTGCCGAAGTGTTTATCAATCCTACATGGCAAGACAATTATCCTACGGTCAATATGGAAGCCATAGCTTGCGGTACGCCTGTTGTGACCTATCGTACAGGGGGAAGCATTGAAGCAATTACCTCCGATACCGGCATTGTGGTAGGACAAGGGAATGTCCGTGGGTTATTGGAGGCTGCACGGCGTATCAGAGAGCGGGGAAAATCATATTATCAGGAGTTGTGCCGTTCGTATGCTTTGAATCATTTTAGGAAAGAAGACCGGTATATCGATTACTTGACTTTGTATAATGAGTTAAAGCAAAAATAGGTTTACCATGGATAAAGAAAATCTGAGAGTTTTGCAGTTGGGTAAGTTTTATCCGATTCGCGGAGGAGTGGAAAAAGTGGCATACGATTTAATGGTCGGATTGTCCGAACAGCAAGTGCATTGCGATATGATGTGTGCCGCATCCGATGGGGGAGACACAGTCATCCCCATCAACGATTATGCCCGTGTCTTATGTTGTCGCACATGGATAAAGCTTGCGGCTACCATGATTTCTCCCGCCATGATATACGCCTTGCGCAAACAATGTAAGAAGTACAATCTCATTCATATCCATCATCCCGATCCCATGGCATGTCTGGCTTTATTCCTTTCCGGTTATAAAGGAAGAGTCATTTTGCATTGGCATAGCGACATCCAAAAACAAAAAACATTGTTAAAGTTTTATCGTCCATTGCAAAGATGGCTGCTGAAACGTGTCGATTTGATCGTGGGAACTACTCCGGTATATTTGAAAGAATCGCCGGTATTGAAACAGGTGCAAGATAAAACGGTTTGTCTTCCCATAGGGGTAAATCCTATGCAACCCCATCCAAAAGAAGTAGAACGCATACGGATGGCGTTTCGGGGAAAGAAAATCGTATTCTCTTTGGGGCGTTTGGTTCCTTACAAAGGATACCGTTATTTGGTAGAAGCGGCACGATATTTAAGCAACGATTATGTCATACTGATAGGAGGTGCAGGTACATTAAAGGAAAAGTTACAAGAGAAAATTGAAGAATTGGAATTGCAGGAAAAAGTAAAATTGATAGGTCGCATAGACGATGATGAATTGCCTGCTTATTATGGTGCGTGCGATGTGTTCTGTTTGAGCAGCATACAGAAGACAGAAGCTTTTGGCATTGTGCAAATAGAAGCCATGTCGTGTGGGAAACCGGTGGTGGCAACGAAGATTCCACAATCGGGCGTTTCGTGGGTCAATGCCGATGGCGTATCGGGAATCAATGTGGTTCCGGAAGATGCACAAGCTTTGGCAGATGCCATAAAGACCATTACCGCTGATGAAGCAACATATAAAAAATATGTAGCCGGAGCAAATCGGAGGTATAACGAATTGTTCACAAAAGAGAGAATGATTGAAAATTGTTTAAAGATATATTGTAATTATGAGAGAGGGAAACATGAATGCTTTTCTTAAAGATTTAGGGAGTGATATGTGTAAATCGGATTCTTACAGTAAGAGCAAAATGTCTGTTACAGCATGTAGCGTGAAACGTTTATTGGATGTTATTGCCAGTTTGGTGGGATTGTTGGTCTTCTCGCCTGTGTTTTTGGTGATTTACTGGCTCATCAAGCGCGAAGATGGAGGACCTGTCATCTTCAAACAAGAGCGTATAGGGTATGGCGGAAAGCCTTTTACCTTGTATAAGTTCCGTTCTATGACCGTACGTTCGGAGGCAGACGGGAAACCGGCATTGTGTACGAAAAACGATAAACGCTTGACGAGAGTCGGAAGTTTTCTGCGTAGTCACCATTTAGATGAGTTGCCGCAGTTATGGAATGTGTTGAAAGGGGATATGAGTTTTGTCGGTCCGCGTCCGGAGCGTAAATTTTTTATCGATAAGATTATGGCTATCAATCCGGACTATGAATTGCTGTATCAGTTGCGTCCGGGGCTTTTTTCGCCGGCAACGTTGTACAATGGATACACAGATACCATGGAAAAAATGTTAGAGCGTTTGCGCATGGACTTGGAATATTTGCATACACGTTCTTTGTGGCTCGACACCAAAATTATTTATCTTACAGTATATTCTATTATTTCCGGAAAGAAATTCTGAAATGGAAGAAAACGTGATCAAAAAGAAAGACGGATTGCAGTTGCGGAAAATCGGCAGTCAGTATATGATTGTGAAAGCCGACGAGCAGAATGTAAACATGAGCAATGTGTACACCCTGAACCACACTGCCGCCCGGTTATGGCAACAGATAGAGCAGGGGAATGCTACTTGCCAGACACTTGCACATGATTTGTGCAACTTGTACGAGGTTGATGAATCAACGGCATTAAGTGATGTCAGAAAGCAACTGGATGAGTGGAAGGCATACGGGCTGCTTCTTCCTTAACCACAAGATGCATGGATAAGCATTTCGTACACAACGCATTTCTTGTATTGTTGCAAGCCGGGTTGTGGGAGCGGAAAATGGACGACTTGTCGTGCTTCCCGCTTCCGGACGAGGTATGGAAAGATTTGTTTCGTTTGGCTCAGGAACAGACCGTAACGGGCATACTTTTCCGGGGGATACAGTTTCTGCCGGACGAGTGCTTGCCTCCTCCTGCTTTGCTGATGCGTTGGGTGGCAGCGGTTGATGCCATTGAGCGGAAAAACCGGAAAATGAATCGGGTGATAGACGAGTTTTATACCCGGTTTGCCGAAACCGGTCCGGTGCCGGTATTGCAAAAAGGGCAGGGAGTGGCATTATGTTATGCATCTCCTTTGTTGCGTGAGTGTGGAGATATTGATTTTTATTTTACAGACAAGGCACATTCCGAAAAAATTCTTTCCGACATGCAGAAACAAGGCATTCCTGTGCGGAGACAACCCGACGGGAGTGCGTTTTACGTGTGGCAAGGTATTGATATAGAGCATCATACACGTTTGTTCGATTGCTATAATCCGTTTTTCCGGAAATATCTGAAAACATTGGAACGGCAATGGGGATGGCAAAACGTTAAAATATCGCAAGAGTCGGGAAAAAAAATAACAATACCTTCTCCTTTTTTGAACATTTTATTGCTAAATTTGCACATTCTGAAACATACGTTGGGAAGAGGGATAGGAATGCGACAATTATGCGATATGGCACGTGCTTGCTACATGTTTCGCCACGAAATAGACGACGAAAAAATGATGCTGGCAAATAAGCGGTTAGGTCTTGAGAAATGGAACAATTTGTTATGGGCTTTTTTAGTAAACGTGCTCGGCTTTCCGAAGGCATATTTGCCCGGTGTGGAAATGGCTTCTACAGCCGGTCCGTTGCTCGATATTGTGTGGAAAGGCGGAAATTTCGGTCTTCATGCAGAGCGTTCCTTACCTGCTTCGGCATCGGTATTCAGTCGTAAAATGCACACGGCTCGCTCATTTCTCGGGAATATAGGTTTTTCATTCCGGTATGCGCCCAAAGAAGTTTCGTGGCTTTGTTTGGATTTATTAAAAGGACAGTTTAAATGACGAGATATCATTACAGTGTGGCCGGTTTTTCTTTTTCGGTTTGTATCCCCGAAAAAGAAGATATGAATCAGCTTTTACCTTCTTTTCGCCCTTTTTTATGCGGCGATATGCCCGAAGGTGAAAACTTGTTTCATCTTTCTGCACCGGTGTGCGATGTTTCTTCTTTCACCATGGAGGGAGAAATGCTGGAAGATGTGACCAACGATATGGGTCGTCTGCGTTTGTATCGTATGCCGATGGGGTATGGAGTCTCGTTGTTGCTGGGAAATGTGATGCATTACCTGCTTGCCGATAAGGACTTTTCATCTGTCCGCGCCTTTGTACGCTGGGACGATATACATGCGGGAAACGTACTGTCTTCTTTGATTCGTATTGCCTATTCCCAATCCGTACTTCGCAAAGGGGCGGTTTCTCTTCATGCGGCAGCCGTTTCTTGTGGAGGGAAGGCATATTTGTTTATGGGGAAGAGCGGGACGGGGAAAAGTACCCATGCTGCGTTGTGGATGAAATACATTCCCGGGTGCGAACTGTTGAACGACGATAATCCCACAATCCGTATGGTAGGAAATATGGCAATGGCGTATGGCACACCATGGAGCGGGAAGACTCCTTGCTATAAGCAATGCGCATTTCCTGTGGGCGGGATGGTTCGTTTAAGGCAGGCTCCCGAAAATCGTTTCCGCCTGTGCAGCGGGAGCGATGCTTTTGTGGCAATCTATCCGGGCTGTTCGGTGATCAGCCAGGATGTGGCTCTCCGGAATAGTTTATACGATACATTGGCTCGGCTGGCAGAAGTTACGGTGGTAGGCACATTGGCTTGCCGTCCGGATGAAGAAGCTGCCCGCCTATGCTTTCATGGAATAACAGAAGCTCAAAATTAAGAAGTGAATCAACGTAATTTTTATATGAATAAATCGATGTTATTGTGGGTAAGTTTGCTTACCTTGTTATTATTGAATTCTTGCGCGTCGCGTAAAAAGTTTGTCTATTTGCAAGACATGGAGATGGGAGTGAAATACCCCATGGAAAGCAAGTACGAGGCAATTGTTCATCGCGACGACCGTTTAAGTATTACCGTTAGTTGTAAAAATCCGGAGCTTGCCATCCCGTTCAATATTTACGGAGGCAATTTCCATGTAGGTTCCGATGGGAATGTCACTGCCGATGCCTCGACAAAAGTGAACGAGAAAGGATACCGGGTAGACATAGATGGTAACATCGATTTTCCTATTTTGGGTAAGTTGCATGTGGAAGGGTTGAAAGTGAGCGAAGTGACCGATTTGATAAAGACTAAAATAGAAGAAGGTAATTACATGAAAGACCCGCTGGTGGCTATCGAGTTCTTGAACTTTAAGTACACCGTGTTGGGAGCCGTAGGGAGTAATGGTACATTCTCTGCCGACGGCGACCGGGTGACGTTGCTCGAAGCAATTGCCAAGGCGGGCGACCTTACGTCGAAGGCTAGAATCAACCGGGTAGCTGTGATCCGGGAAATAGATGGCAACCGCCAGATGTTCATGCACGACTTGCGGAGCAAAGATGTGTTCGATTCTCCGTGTTTTTATCTTCAGCAAAACGACATTATATATGTAGAGCCGAAATACCGGAAGAAAGATGGCGAAGACCGCGGATGGCAAATCGGTACGACCTTACTGTCTGTCGTAACGGCTGTATGTTCTATTCTTTGGGCAATTAAGTAACGTTTATATTTTTTTCAGACACTATGCAAACAAACAATACATCTGCCAATAAAGCCGATCAGAGCCTGAATGTGTTAGACCTGTTGCTTTATTTTGCATCCAAATGGAAATGGTTTTTGCTTTCCGTAGTGGTGTGCGGAGCCATTGCGTGGTACAATTATGCCAAAGCACCATTGGTTTATTTCCGTTCTGCCACTGTTATCATCAAAGACCCGTCGAATAAAACGTCTACCACTTCGTTAGACCGTTTCGATAATATTATCAATAAGGTCAATGTTGCCAACGAAATTGTGCAGTTCAGTTCCAAAAAACTGATGCGCGAGGTGGTACAGCGTGTACATGCCGATGTCAGTTACCAGATAGCAGACGGTTTGCGGTATAATGAACTGTACACGCAGTCGCCGGTACTGATTAGTTTTCCCGATGCTTTGCCGGAACAACGTTTCTCTTTTACGCTCATCCCTCAAAGCGACAAAACAGTGGTGCTTGCCAATTTCGCGGGACTGAATGTACAGTCGGCACGCCGCATTGCGTTAAACGATACCGTGGCGCTTTACAATGGCATGAGGGTGGTTGCCACACCTACCCATTTTTATAATAATTCGTGGGTGGGAAAAGAAATCTTCGTGCAGAAACGTTCTTTGGAAACTGTGACCGATTATTACAGAAATTCTGTTGGCATACGGCAGGAGGGGGAAGAATCGTCCATTCTTGAACTGGCGTTGAAAGACAATTCGCCGGAACGTGCGGAAGACATGCTCAATATGCTGATTACCGTTTACAACGAAGAGGCGATTAAAGATAAGAACCAAGTGGCTGTCAATACGGCAAATTTCATCAACGAACGGCTCATTATCATCGAAAATGAGTTGGGGAGTGTGGAAACCGATTTGCAGACGTTCAAGCAGCGCAATGAGATTATCGATATTTCCACTACGGCAGGAATGTATATCAGCGAGTCGCAGAAATACAATACCGATGCCATGGAACTGGAAACCCAGTTGCGCCTTGCCAATTATATAAAGGAGTATCTTACCGACCCGACCAAGGAAACCGACTTGATTCCTTCCAATACCGGGCTTAGCGATATGAACATCGAAACGCAAATAAACAATTACAATACGGCGAAGCTGAGGAGAGACCGGCTGATAGACGACAGCAGCGAAAACAACCCGGTTGTGCAAGAACTGAACAACTCGTTGCGTGCCATGAAGCAGAACATCATCCGGGCGGTCGATAACATGATTGTCAGTTTGGAAGTGAAGCGCAACGATGCACAAAACCGGGAGATGAGGGCACAGAGCCGCGTGGTGTCTATCCCTTCGAAAGAAAGGCAGATGCTTTCCATCGAGCGGCAGCAGAAAATAAAAGAGTCGCTCTATATGTTCCTGTTGAACCGGCGTGAGGAAAATGCCTTGTCGCAAGCTATGGCCGACAACAATGCGCGGGTGATAGACAGTGCCGACGGAAGCGACGCACCCATATCGCCCAAGCGCAACCGCATCTTGCTGTTGGGCATACTTATCGGGTTGGCGTTGCCGGGATGCGCATGCCTCATGGTACTTTTCATGGATACCCGCATACATACCCGCAAGGATGTGGAAAAGGCGGTGAGCGTGCCTTTCTTGGGCGAAATCCCGTTCGACAAGAAAATGGCGAAGCGGCGTAAAAAGGAAATCAAAGATTCGAGAGACGATATTGTGTCCGAGGCATTCCGTGTGTTGCGTACCAACATGGCATTTATGGCGAAGAAAGACCGCCCTTTGCAGGTAATTACTTTTACTTCGTTCAACGAAGGTGCCGGAAAGACATTCATCTCGCACAATCTTGCCATGAGCTTTGTCTATGCCAAGAAGCGTGTTGTGTTGCTCGATTTGGATATTCGTAAAGGAACCTTGAGCCGTGTTTTGGGAGGACAAAAGAAAGGAGTGACCAATTATTTGTCCGATCGTTCGGTGACGGTCGACGATATCATACAAAAGCACGAGTCGTTCGATGTCATTCCTGCCGGAGTATCGGCACCCAATCCTGCCGAATTGCTTATGGACAGTCGTTTGGACGAGCTGGTTGCCGAGCTGCGTTCCCGTTACGATTACATCATTGCCGACAATGTGCCGGTGGGAATCATTGCCGATGCCGCTATTGCCAACCGTATTGCCGATATTACCGTGTTTGTGGTGCGTGCCGGTAAATTAGACCGCCGCCAGTTGCCCGACATTGAGATGCTGTATCAGGAGCATAAACTCCACAACATGGCTTTGGTGCTGAACGGCATCAATCCGCATCGCCAAGGATATGGTTACGGGTACGGCTATGGCTATGGATATGGTTACGGATATGGCTACGGAACCAAACATAAAAAGAAATAACGTTAAACTTTAATTTTAATTTAATAAATGTCTATGCGAAAAAAAGAAGAAGAACAAAACGAAAGAACCCATGCAGGAGGCATGAGGCTTTCAGAAAGGAGAGTACTAACTTTTAATAATGAATTAAAACAGAAAGAGAGGTAAATGGTATGAAAAAAGAAACGTATGTAAGTCCACAAACCTGCTATACGGAAGTGGAACTGGAAAGTGGATTCATGAATGGCTCTATCATTGATGTAGATAAAGAAAAAGAACCTACTATTTCTATTGAAAACCAAGAAGTTGGAGCTGAAAGTAATTATTTTGAAAGTGGAAGTGATTGGGATTATTAAAAAGTGTAGAAAATGAAAAGAAGTATTTTTTTTACAGGTGTTGTATTATTAGCACTGACGGCATGTCAGGATGACGCCTTAGAAGAAAAAGTTGTAAGTTTTCCTGCAACTGTAGGCGAAGATATTCAATTTGCAGCAGTACATGGTATTTATGAATTTAGTGACAAAAATGGTTCACGGACAATATATGGGGATCGTGATGGTGATTCTTATCCAATTTACTGGGTAAATGGAGATCAGATTGGTATTTATTGCCCTCAGGCTTCTGCTCCGCAACCTTATAAGGAGTTTACTTATGAAGTGCAAGTAGATAATGAAAATTCTACTACGGGTACTTTGGCAAAAGTGAATCCGGGAGAAAATGGTTTACAATGGAGTTCTGAGGATGAGCATGATTTTTATGCAATTTATCCTGCGAGTGCCTCTAAGGGAGGAACGAGTGCCACTTCTGTTACTCTTAATTTACCAAGTAGACAGTCTCCTATTAGCATAAAAAAAGAGGGAAATACATGGACTGCTTATCCGAATATGAATTATGCATATATGTATGCTCATACTGAAGTTTCTCGGTTATCACAAGGGGATAAACCTATTTCTTTGAATTTTAAACCGATGGTGACTACATTGGAAATAACAGTGAATGGTCCTGATGGAACTGGTCCACAGTCTTTACAAGTTTCACAAGTGCTTGTTCGTTCAAGTGTTGCTATATCGGGCGATTTTGCACTTACTGTGGCAGATGACGTGAACGATCCTGAGGATGGTAAATGTTCTGCGATAGATGAAGGAGTAGTAAATACAGATATAACGATACCGACATATTATCAAAATGAAACTGGAGGTTGGGAACCTGTAACGTTAGGTGTAGGCGAAAAATTGGTAGTAAAAGCATTTATGTTGCCTTATGCAAACCCGGAAGCATCGCAGACTGCTGTTACTGTTAATATGGTAGGACAAGGTAGTAATACTAAAATATTAAGTACAGCCGATATTAAGGCTCGTAAAATCAATATAACTTCATTGCCTGCACTTCGTGGTACGGATTTTTATTATTGGTTGTCTGCTTTGAATGAGAATACATATTTTTCACAGCTTTCTATTCCGGGAACACACAACTCGTATTCTGTAGCCTCGGGTGTTACAGAGTCGAATACGGTGATGGGTGCTTATCAAAAACGGACAATAGAAGAACAGTTCCAAGCCGGGGCACGTGCATTCTCGTTCATGGTGGGTTTTAGCAACGATGATTTTGATAATGCTGTAAGTGATGGCCTATCGTATACAAACTGGAATAATGATTATTCATTGTATGTTTACGATGCCAATACGCAAAAAGATAACTTATTAATCGTGTTGGAAAATTATGCTTCTATGCTGAAGAATGCAATTGATAATTATAAAGCACCTCAAGGACGTACTTGTCAAGAATTCATTGTCTTGAATATAAACTATAAGCAGATGGTAACCAGTGGAACTAATCTGGATAATACCAAGTATAGGGAGGTAAGACGTTGGATTCGTGAGATAGACCGTATCTTGGATAACTTCTCCAGTACTACTGGTGTCGAGTTGGTTCATGGTGTCACGCCAGAAACCACCATTGCCGATTTGAAGGGAAAGATTCTTGTCTTTGTTAATTATCAGGCACCCAATCTTCCGCAGTCTGAGGGGGCTGTACATGCTGGGTGGATAGGCGGTGAAGAGTATGCCGGCTTTACTTTCACGCCGTCTACCGATGTAACAAACTACGTGTTTATGCGTCAGGCATATGATGAAAATGGAAAAGATATCATGTCTACGCTCTATTCATCCAACGACCGTGACATCACTTATCCTTATTATATGATACCGGAAGGACCGGGCTCGGGAATCCATGTATGGAAACAACATATGGAACGCTTGGAAAATCCTGAAAATCCAAATATTCCTAATACTTCGACTTTTAGCGGTCGTATTCAGTTGAAGATTGACATCACGAAAAACTTCTTCCAGAAAGCTATCGAGAACAATAACTTAGGAGAAACTTCGAATTGGTTTGTCAATAACTTGGGAGGTTTCTGTATTGTTAATGAAGACCAAAGTTACAATACGGCTTTAGGTCAGAGTGGTAACACCGTATTGGCAGCCAACCAAATCAATGGTCCTATCTATGAATATTTGGCAAATCCAGAAACAAACTCTGGTCCTATCGGGATTGTATTGATGAACTTCTTTGGCGAAGCTTTTGTTAACAGTAATGTTGCTTCGGGAGGTCAACGTGATGTTTATGGGCAATGGCTGCCACAAATAGTTGTGGAAAATAATTTCCGTTTCCAATTAAAAATAAAAGGAGATGGAAATGATTCTGGAACGTTGAATTATGATGCAACTTTTGTTTCAGGAGGAAACGCTATTCAGTAAAAAAGAATGATAAGAGTGTGCAGAGTAATACTGCATACTCTTAGAAACAAAATGTGTAACGAACTTAAAAAAAGAGCAAAAAATCTATGAAAAACATTCCCTTATACGGTATAGGATTGCTTATGGCATGTACTGCCGCGTGTACCGATGCCGATATGAATAAAACTTCGCAACCGGTGGCACAAAGACCGATTTCTTTGTTTGCTACGGCAGATGTGTTTACTTCCCTTCCTTCCACCCGTACCCAGATTGGCGATATAGCCGACGACGGGGCGTTGACTGTGGAATGGTCGGTGGGCGATCGTATCGGTGTGTTCGGGCAGTCTGCCGTGAACGAACCTTTTACCAGTACCAATACCGAACCGGCTTCTTCTACAACATTTACGGGAACCATGACGGGTAGCGACTTGCCTGTGTATGCCTATTATCCTTATCAGGAAGGTGTGACAGATAAAACAGCTATCCCAGTGGAAATACCCGAAGTGCAGATGTACCGCGATGTTTCATCGGTAGCGCAATACGACTTTAAGGCAACCGATGAGATAACGGATGCGGGAAGCGGTTACAGCTTGAAACTGCGTCAGATGGCTGCTTTGGTACGTTTTGAAATAGACCTAACCGGGGAACAAGATTTGGCAGACGATGAGCTGCTGCTCGATATGACCATTCATCCTTCCGGGGAAAGCATGGATGGCGCGGCTCCGATGACCGGACGTTTCACTTACAACCTGACCAATCTCGATGCCGGCTTGCAACCGGGCGAATATACCATGGATGGCATTACCATTCAGTTTGCCATACCGCCTACGGCTCGCGAGAAAGCCATAGCTTATGCTGTGGTGGCTCCGGGAAAACATAAAGGCAACGAGTGGACGTGTGTGTTTACGACCGACCGCCAGCAGGGTACGTTTACGACCACTGCCTTGTGCGACTTCGAGGCTGGTATGTATTATGTAGTTCCGCTTACGGCTACAACACTTGAAAATAACGATGCCGTAATAGAGGATATCCCCGAAGAACTGCAAGAAGAAACAGCCAACTGCTACATCGTAACCGAACCGGGCGAACATAGCTTCAAGGCTACGGTAATAGGCAACGGACAGAAAGGTATCATTCCCGGTGCGGGCTTCCATACCGAGAATCCTTACATCAATCCGAAGTCGGCAAAGGTGTTGTGGAGCGACCGCAAGGACTTTGTGACCGATGTGCGCTTGGAGAACGGGCGTGTGGTGTACACCATTCCCGATGCCATTGCTTCTTCTGTTGATGGAAGTATCTACGGCAATGCCGTGATTAGCGTTTACAGCGAACCCGATTGCCAAGGTGAAATCCTCTGGAGCTGGCACATCTGGGGAACGCAGGGCATGCCTCAAGACGTGGAATACACCAATCAGGCGGGAGCTAAGTTTATGGTAATGGACCGCGATTTGGGCAGGTCGAGTGCCAAGTCGGCGTACAACGACTATAATGTGATGCGGTACCAGTGGGGGCGCAAAGACCCGTTCCCGGGCAAGGACACTCAGGTGCGCAGCTTCTTCATCGACGGCACTACCAAGGAGGAGATGAGCAACCTGAAAGGTTATAATTATAACCTTGAAATGGATGCCACCATTGCCGATGCCGTGCGCAACCCGATGCACCTCATTCACTCGTCCCAGACATCACAATACAACTGGCTTACCAAGGTGAATGTTTATTTGTGGGGTGATGGCGACCGTGAATTGCCCGAGACGCTGGGCGACGCAAGCACTGCCGGTGCGGGCTGGAAGCAGCAGAAGACCATCTATGACCCTTCGCCCGTGGGCTATCGCGTGGCAAGCATTTTCACTTTCAGCGGTTTCACCGATATGCCGACCGGAACGACGAAGGATGTTACCGAGCCCAACGAAGGCAATTCCATTGTGGCAGCCCGGCTGGACTACATTAATTATGTCAAGGTTTCGGGCAGCGACTGGCATTTCAAAGCGAATGCAGATGATACCGAAGGGGTGTATTATCCTGCCTTAAAATCGCTCGAAGGAACCAATGGCAAAGAGAAGAATAATGCCGGTTCCGGCGGTTATTGGTGGACGAGTGAATCTTATGTAGGAGACGATGCCCATGCGTATGCCTGTTATCTGAATACGGATGCGTACAAGGAGGGTTCGGTTGTCTCAGGGAGCACATCCGGCAACATCATCAATACGTATGGACGTGACGAGTATTTGTTGCGCGATGCGTATGCAGTACGTTGTGTAAGGGAATGATATAACGGAAACAACAACTTATTAAAATTGATAAAACGACATGATTAGAAAAACAATTCTTGCAACCTTTGCTTTGTTGCTGGTTGCATGTACGACTTTCGCTCAGGCAGGAGGTACTTATACTTCCGACAACAGCTTCCGTAACAACTGGTTTGTCAGTGTGGGAGGCGGTTTGAACATGTATTTTGGCGACCACGACAAAGAGGCTTCTTTTGGCGACCGTCTTTCCCCGGCTATCGATGTTGCCGTAGGAAAATGGTTTACTCCTGTGGTGGGCGCACGCTTGATGTACAGTGGCTTGTCGGCAAAAGGGGCTACCCGTTGGGGCGTTGCCCATTCTACCGGCGAACAAGTAGACGGATGGGGTACCGGTATGTACCACTCGAAGTTCAACTTCTATAATTTCCAAGCCGATGCATTGTTCAACTTGTGCAATGCTTTCAAGGGATACGATGAAGAACGCTTGTACAACTGCAGCCCGTATGTGGGTATCGGTGTGATACATACATCGGACGCTCCGAAAGAAACAAGTGTGACAGGACACTTCGGTATTCTGAATACATTCCGTTTGAACTCAGCACTCGACTTCAACGTCGATTTGCGCAGCACGTTCCTAAGTGATGATTTCGATGGCGAACCGGGTGGACGTGGCGAAGGCATGCTTTCTGCTACCATCGGGTTTACTTATAAATTCAAGGCACGCGGCTGGAATTAAACAAGGCTCTTTTTTTCTCTATGTCACACGTGAAGGGGTTATGACTTCTTTCACGTAGGATATCTCAATCGGTCCCCTTCCTCGGACTGCCTCTTCGGGCGGGAAAAGGAAGGGGATTTTTTGTTTTTTCAGTGTTGGGGTATAAAGGAAGGTGTAATGAAATGAAATAATTGTCGGTCGCTAATTGCTTATTGTCAATTAAATTGTATTTTTGTACAAATCATGGTTTGAGGAAATAATAGTAAAGAAAGAAGAAAAACGTGAGCATGAAACTGAAACATATCCATATAGATAATTATAAATTGTTTCGCAATTTTGATATCGATTTTTGTACTGATAATGAACCGCTCCGCATTGTTATCATTGCTGGAGTCAACGGAATCGGGAAGAGTACCCTTTTGGAATACATAAGAAAAAAAGACGTTTCGTCAACCCATACAGGAAATATCCAAGTCAGGATTGGGACAGAAGATAAAACATTTGCGATTCCTCCTTCTATGACTCAATATAAAGCCTATGAAGAAGCTTTTGACTCGGTTTTATATTTCAGTGCGAGCACAAGTACGACTTCAACGGATTTGGAAAAGAAGATTGTTAGATATGTAGACCATTTTGTTTATGAAAAAGGGAAGACCAGCTTCGAGGCATACGAAAAAATACAATCTTTGCTGGACATGGTGTTTGCCGATTTCCATTTGCAGGTACGATTTAAAGGATTGGATGCCGACAGGCATTTGAAATTTGTCAATCGGGATAGAGTTGAATTGGGTGCAAATGACTTATCGGATGGTGAGAAACAATTGTTGATGAAAGTACTCCCTTTATTTATGGGGGATATGAAAGGACGTGTAATCCTTATGGACGAGCCGGATGCATCGTTGCATCCTTCGTGGCAAAGTTATTTGTTGCCTATTTTAAGGCGATGCGCGGAAGAAAACGATTGCCAGTTCTTTCTTGCTACGCATTCTCCTCAGGTAATATCGTCTGCTTACCAAGAAGAAATACGTATTTTAACACGCGATGAAGATGGTATAATCCGGGCGGAACATTGTAACGATGGTCCCTATGGATGGACTGTTGAAAAAGTATTGGACGAGATACAGAACGTTCCTTTTCAACGGGTTCCTGATGTGGAAAAGAAACTGGAAGATTTACGGATGGCTGTGAGAGAAAACAAATACAATGATACGTGTTTTCTGCAAAAAATGAAGGATTTGGAGAATTTATTAGGCTATTCCGATTTGGATTTGACACTCATACGAATGGAGATCATGCGAAAGCAAAAGGAGGGGAGTTATGCAAAAAGTCAATAAAGAAAATCCTCCTGCTTTTTTCTTTGGCTTCCTGAAAAGGGAAAAGCCGAAAGATTGGAATGATATTGCTCCTATTCGAGTGCAACTTCGGGAATATATTTTGAAAAATGAGCAGAAAGATTGTTGCGCTTATACCGGCATTAAAATAAAGGAAAATACGAACAGTCATATAGATCATTTTCATACTCGTAATTTGTTTCCTAAAGAGACTTTTGAGTATAATAATTTGCTGGTTTCTTGTAATGCGGAGAATTATGGTGCTAAATTCAAAGATAAACAAATCAAGAATAAGGAAGATTATGATTGGCTTGTTAATCCGGCAGTCGATAATCCAGCCGATTACATGGAATATTCCTTTACCGGAGAAATACAGGCTATTGGACAAAGTAAACAGGGAATCCAAACTATCAAGCATTTTAATTTGAATGAACGATGTTTGATAAATCGACGGAAAAAGGCTATTGTAAGTTTAAATTTCATGAAAGAGGATTTGACGGAAGATGAACTTGTTGCGGCTATCGGAGAATTTGAAACGATGGTACGGCAATTGTATAGGCAGAGTTGACTGGCTTTCTTTCAGCAAAGAAAAACAATACATGTATGACAGATAAGGAGAAGCGGGGAGATGCCCCGGTACAGATAAACAATGAGGTTTTTTTTGAGGAAGTGACCTGCATGTTGTCCGACGGTTTTGCCGTAACGCTGCGCGTGAAGGGTTCCAGCATGTTCCCTTTTCTGAGAGACGGCCGCGACCGTGTGACGTTGCGGAAAACCGATGGTGTGGAAGTAGGAGATATTGTTTTAGCCCGTTTGGATAACGGCACACATGTGTTGCACCGTATATATAAGAAGCGGGGTGAAGACATAGCACTGATGGGCGACGGAAACCTGTATGCTACCGAGAGATGTAAAAAGGTACAAATAGCGGGGAAAGTGATGACGATAGTGCGCAACGGGAGGGCAGTGTCGTGCCGTTCGCTGAAAGAACGGAGCTTGTCCGGGTTATGGCGCGGGTTGTTGCCTGTGCGTCGCTACTTGTTGTATTTCCTTCGTAGAATGTAATAAAAAGGGAGAATATGCGGATTTATGAATGCTTGAAATGGTTATGGAAAGTCTCTGCAGGCTTTCGCCTGTATATGGCAGGTTATGCGTTGGCAGGCATTACGCAAGTTGGTGTTTCATTGTTTTTCGTTTATGTGTGCAAGCACCTCATCGATATAGCGACCGGTGTGTCGGACGATGATTTGAACATATTCATCGGGTTGCTGTTGTGCTGCATGGTCATGCAGTTGGCGCTTTCGGTGATACGGAGCCGTTTGTCAGCCCGTACCGAAATCCGTCTTCGCAACGAGTTGCGCCGCAGGTTGTTTGTGCATCTGATGGAGAGTTGTGGAGCAGGACGCGAGGCATTCCATTCCGGCGACTTGCTGAACCGCTTGGAAGAAGATGTGGTTGTAGTGACCGATGCTTTGTGCCGTACCATTCCGGCTGTGGCAGTAACTACGGTACAACTGGCAGGAGCATTTTGTTTCCTTTCGATATTGGATGCCCGTCTTGCCGGCGTCTTGGTTTTTATCATGCCTGTGGCTTTACTATTCAGTAAGCGTTATGTGAACCGCATGCGCCGCATCTCACGTGAAATACGGGCTACCGACAGCCGGGTGCAGAGCCATTTGCAGGAGAATTTGCAAAACCGTATCTTGATACGTACCTTGGAATATACTTCACAGTCGATAGAACGCCTTGTTTCCATGCAGCAAGCCTTGTGCAGCAAAGTCATGGAGCGGACAGATTTTTCGGTTTTTTCGCGCTCGATGGTGCAACTGGGTTTTATGGCAGGTTATGCCGTGGCTTTGTTGTGGGGCGTATTTGGGCTGCGCGATGGAAGTGTGACGTTTGGTATGGTGACGGCTTTCTTCCAGTTGGTTTCACAAGTGCAACGACCGATGGTCGATTTAAGCCGCCAGATTCCTTCTTTCATTCGTGTATTTATTTCTACCGAACGGCTGGCAGAACTTTTGGCTTTACCTTTGGAGCAACAGGGCGATGCGGTGCGGTTAGAAGGGCGTTTGGGTATTCGTGCCGAAGGCATTTGTTTTACTTATCCGGAAGGGAAACGTGCCATTTTCACTAATTTTACGTACAATTTCACCCCCGGAAGCTTGACTGCCGTTATCGGTGAGACGGGAGTAGGGAAGACTACTTTGCTGAAACTGATTCTATCATTGATGCAACCCGATGAGGGGAGTCTGACAGTATATAACGAGACGCGTGAAGAAACCATATCTCCCCTTACGCGTTGTAACTTTTCGTATGTACCTCAAGGGAATACGTTAGTGAGTGGAAGTATCCGCGATAATCTGATGGTAGGCAATCCGAATGCAACGGAAAGGGAACTTCGTTCGGCTCTTTATATGGCGGCAGCCGATTTTGTTTTTGCTTTGCCCGATGGTATGGATACGTTGTGTGGTGAGCAAGGTGCCGGATTGAGCGAGGGACAGGCGCAGCGGATTGCTATTGCCAGAGGATTGCTTCGCCCGGGTAATGTCTTGCTGCTGGATGAACCGACATCATCGCTCGATACGGAAACAGAGAATTTGTTGTTGAAACGCCTTTCAGAATGCCTGCATGGGAAAACA
>DXCG01000149.1 GCA_019116145.1 Candidatus Phocaeicola gallistercoris | reverse complement strand
GTTCAAGGGCTTCTTCCGGTGTCTCTGCCACTACATATCCGCCTTCGGGCAGGTAATATGCAGGGATGCGGTGTCCCCACCATAATTGGCGGCTGATGCACCAGTCTTTGATGTTTTCCAACCAGTTGCGGTATGTGTTCTTGTATTTGGCAGGATAGAATTTCAATTCATCGTTCATTACCGGAGGCAATGCCATGTCGGCAAAGTGCTGCATCTTCAAGAACCACTGCATGGAAAGTTTCGGTTCGATGGGCACGTTAGTGCGTTCCGAGCATCCTACCTTATTGGTATAGGCTTCCACTTTTTCCAATAAGCCGGCTTCAGCCAAGTCTTTTTCAATTTGTTTGCGTACATCAAAACGATCCATGCCTACATATAGTCCAGCAGCTTCGCTGATGGTTCCGTTATCGTTGAAGATGTCGATGCTTTGCAGGTTGTGTTTTTCACCCAACATATAATCGTTCACATCGTGTGCCGGGGTTACTTTTAGGCATCCCGTACCAAATTCGATGTCTACATAATCGTCTTCGATGACCGGAATCACGCGGTTTACCAACGGAACAATCACTTTCTTTCCCTTCAGCCATTGGTTTTTCGGGTCGTTCGGGTTGATACACATTGCCGTATCACCCATGATGGTTTCGGGACGGGTGGTGGCTACTACGGCATAGCGTCCTTCTGCGTCACCTTCTACCTTGTATCTTAAATAATACAGTTTGCTATGTTCTTCTTTGTAGATTACTTCTTCATCACTCAATGCCGTGAGAGCTTTGGGGTCCCAGTTCACCATGCGCACACCACGATAAATCAATCCTTTGTTATATAGGTCTACAAAAACTTTAATTACACTTTTGCTACGCTTCTCGTCCATGGTGAAAGCAGTGCGGTCCCAGTCGCACGAAGCACCCAGTCTGCGGAGTTGTTTTAAGATGATACCTCCGTGCTCTTCAGTCCAATCCCACGCATGTTTCAAGAATTCATCGCGGGTCAGATCGGTTTTCTTGATACCTTGTTGAGCTAATTTATTTACCACTTTAGCTTCGGTTGCGATAGAGGCATGATCGGTACCCGGAACCCAGCAAGCGTTCTTTCCGGTCATGCGTGCGCGGCGCACCAAGATGTCTTGAATGGTATTGTTAAGCATGTGTCCCATGTGAAGCACTCCTGTCACATTGGGTGGGGGAATGACGATGGTGTACGGTTCACGTCCGTCTGGTTTCGAGCTGAATAGTTTATTGTCTAACCAATATTGGTACCATTTTCCCTCCACATCGGCGGGATTGTACTTGCTTGCTAATTCCATTTCTATTTTGCTTTTAAATGTTTTGTCGTATTTCTTTTTTTATTCTGAAATGCAAAGGTAGGGAAAATCTTCGGAATATCCACATGAAACTAACGTATTAAATCTTTGTAAACGTAAGCAGGTTTTGTTCGTAATGTTATCGTCTTTTTTATAAATGTTTGCATAAATTGTAACATTCGTGCTTACAAAATGTTGAAGAAATAAAAAAATCTCTATATTTGTGTATGATATTATTTTATGAAGTATTGTATTTAAGCCTTAAATTATGAGAAAAATTAGTTTGTTAATTTCGCTTGCATTGCTTCTGGGGCTGTTGGGTTGTATAAACTTTCAGCCTAAGAATGAGAGTGTTGTGCGTAGTTTGGATTCGGAAGATACAGGAATTCCTATGAAAGAAGGCGAAAAACAAGATGATCTTGCAGTGGAAGACAGTATTCATCTGCGGTTTAAAGGAGTACCTATCGACGGGACTTTGGAACAGTTTGTGTTGCGTATGGAGCGAAGTGGTTTCCAGTGTATGGATGTAGAAGATGGTACAGCAGTGCTGAAGGGCGATTTTGCTGCATTCAAAGAATGTACGGTTTTTGTATCGACCCTGAGCGGAAAAGATTTGGTCTCGCGGATTGCTGTCCAGTTTCCGGAGCGTGACCAATGGCAATATCTGTACGGCGATTATAAAAACCTGAAAGATTTGTTGACTGAGAAATACGGCAAACCGTCTTCGTGTGTGGAACGTTTCCAAAAACATTATGTAGAACCAGACGATATGATGAAAATGTTATATGTACAATCTGATAAGTGTAATTATGAAACAACCTTTACAACCGGAAAAGGGACTATCGTCCTTTCAATAGAACATGGTGAGTATTCTTCCTGTTTTGTTATGTTGGCTTACCGGGATAAAGTTAACAATCAAATTATTCGCGAACATGCAATCAACGATTTGTAATTAAAAAAATATTATTATGGAAAGATTTAAAGTAATCCCTTCGTTAACCTTTGTAGAAGCATTGAAATTGGCATTAAACAAAACACTTTTGTTTAAAGGACGTTCACGCCGCTCAGAATATTGGTGGACCATGCTTGCTGTTTTTTAGTAAATGTAGTTTTTGCTTTTTTACCTCTTTTGGGATGGGCAATATCTATATTGGCATACATTGTTACCATTCCGTTGACATTTCGTCGGTTACACGATATCGGTAAAAGCGGATGGTGGTTTGGCATATCAATCATTATGGGGATAGTTGTTTCCTGTATGCTTGTTTACGATTGTGTGTTAGTCGGAATAAATTCACATAATGGCTTCGATTATGATATGGATAGTGTATATGCACTTTTGGCAGGGAAGTATTTGTTATTGTTCTTATGTGGCGCCATTTACCAGATAGTGTTGTTGGTGTTTATGTGTATTGATAGCTCGAAAGGGAGTAATAAATATGGTCCATCCCCTAAATATGTAGAATATACGGAAAGTGAAGTTTTGGGTTGATAAATAAGAAACTCCCGCTTTTTCAGATAGATAAGGAAGCGGGAGTTTTTGTGTTTATCTCAATT
This sequence comes from Candidatus Phocaeicola gallistercoris, assembly GCA_019116145.1. GTDB lineage: Bacteria > Bacteroidota > Bacteroidia > Bacteroidales > Bacteroidaceae > Phocaeicola > Phocaeicola gallistercoris. Next base: position 4,266 of record DXCG01000149.1, on the reverse strand, counting down.
CGTCTGATGTATAGCTTTGGGGAAGCGGGCGGCAATTGTATTGCGAAGCCATGATTTCTCCGTATGCACCAGCCGAACGGATGGCTATAAAATCGCCTCTATGTGTTCGGTTCAAATCAATGGCTTTCCCGAAGACATCGGAAGATTCACAAATTGGTCCGACAACATCGTATGTCTCTGCAGGCTCGTCGGAAGAGATGTTTTCTATTTTGTGATAAGCCTGATACAATGCCGGGCGAATCAGGTCGGTCATACCGGCATCTACAATGGCAAATTGTTTATTAGTACCTTGTTTAACGTAAATTACCCGTGATATAAGACTTCCGCATTGCCCGACAACAGAACGTCCCAATTCGAAATGTAGGGTTTGTTGCGGGCGAAGTTTCAGATGTTTGTGGTAAGTTGCAAAATATTCTGTAAAATCGGGAATCGGACAGCGGTTAGGGTGCATATAGTCAATACCCAAACCTCCACCAACATTGATATGTTCTACAATGATATGACGTGCATATAGTCTTTCTTGCAATTCATTGATGCGGTTGCACAGAGCAATGAAGTCTCCCATATCCATTATTTGCGAACCAATATGGAAATGCAGTCCTACAAATTTGATATTGTTCATTTCAAGAGAAAGATCAATAACTTTATTCATATCTTGCATGCTGATTCCAAATTTGTTTTCTGCTAATCCGGTTGTGATATTAGCATGAGTGTGGGCGCCGACATCGGGATTGATGCGGAATGCAACACGAGCTATTTTGCTTTTTCTGGCTGCCAATTGATTAATAACTTCCAATTCAGGAACAGACTCCACGTTGAAACAAAAAATGTCGTGGTCAAGTGCAAAATTAATTTCTTTGTCTGTCTTTCCTACACCGGCAAATACGATTTTGTTTGCCGAAAATCCGACTTTCATTGCTGTCTCGATTTCCCATCCACTAACACAGTCTACGCCAAAATCGTTTTCACGTATAATACTAAGGAGTTTAGTGTTTGCATTAGCTTTAATGGCATAATGTATGCAGAAGTTGTTGTATTTTCCGGATTCCTTACGTATAACATTCAGGGTATCACGTAGTAAGTCGGTATTGTAATAATAAAAAGGAGTATCAATATCTTTGAATTTGTTTATTGGAAAAGTACCTTTCATAATTGAATTGAATTAATAATTATAGTAAAAAAGCAGACAATGCAGTTTTTTATAACTGTATTATCTGCTTTTATTGTTTGCTTATCATAAAGATAACTCTTATAGCTTATCTTTACCGTTGAATAGCATGTCACTTAACGATTGTAGTGCTTTTTTCTTATCACATTCACGGATAAGGAATGAAATATTGTAATTGCTTCCTCCAAAAGAAATCATGCGGATAGGAATATTACGTAATGCATTGATGACTTTTGCTTCGAATCCTACATTTTCCCATTCCAAATCGCCGACAACACATACGATGCACATATCGTGATCGACTGTTACTGTACCATATTTCTTTAAATCATTTACAATCTCGTTTAAATGTTTTGTATTGTCTATCGACATAGAAACACCGACTTCCGATGTACAAATCATATCAATCGATGTTTGATAGCTTTCGAATATCTCAAATACTTTCCGTAAGAATCCGTAAGCCAATAACATACGGCTTGATTTTATTTTAATAGCTGTAATATTGTCTTTGGCGGCAACAGCTTTTATTTTACCTTTTTCGGTATCGTTGGAAATTAAAGTTCCGGGAGCTGTAGGTCCCATTGTATTTAGTAAACGTACGGGGATATTGGCATATTTAGCAGGTTGCACACAAGTTGGATGCAAAATTTTAGCTCCGAAGTAAGCCAGCTCTGCTGCTTCTTCAAAGTGTAACTGACGAACTGGAGATGTTTTATCTACCACTCGCGGATCGTTATCGTGCATACCGTCAATATCTGTCCAGATTTGAATTTCAGAAGCGTTGATAGCTGCTCCGATAAGCGATGCGGTGTAATCGCTTCCACCTCGTTGCAAATTATCAATTTCTCCGTATGCATTCCGGCAAATGAAACCTTGTGTGATGTAAATCTCTTGTCCGGGATGTGCTTCAAGCTGAACATTCAGCTTTTCACGAATGTAATTCAAGTCGGGTTCGCTGTTCTTGTCTGTACGCATGAACTCTAATGCCGGAATGAGGTATGTTTTTATGCCTTGTTCACATAAATAATTAGTAACCATGTTTGTAGAGATTATCTCTCCTTGTGCAAGGATTACTTTTTCTTCGAATAAAGTAAATATATCTTTTGTGAACGAGCGAATGTAATCGAACACCGATTTTACAAAGTCCAATGTCTTTTGTTTGTATTCCTCGGTGGTATAAAGCTCGTCAATGTGTTGTTTGTATTTACTTTCCAGTCTGTTGATTATTTCATTCGCGCCTTCAGGATTTTTCTTATACAGATAGTCCGAAATTTCAACCAAGGTATTCGTTGTTCCAGACATGGCAGAAAGAACGACAATTTTCTGCTCGCCGTCAGCAATTAATTTGGCAACATCTTTCATTCTCTGTGCCGAGCCTACAGATGTTCCTCCAAACTTTAAAACTTTCATTTCTGTTTCGAATTTTAAATGTTTTCTTAATAAATACGTTATTTTCGACTGGCAAAGATACGAATAATTTGCCGTATTTTTATGTTTCGTCGGCAAAATCTCTGAATCTTTGTTTTTTTTAGGATTCATCGAATTGTTGCAAGCGATGTTGTTCGCATCGATATACGATGCCCGGATATTCCGTAAGCAGGTTCAAATTGTGTGTCGTCATGACGATAGCCGAACCCTGTTTGCATATTTCTTGGAGCAATTCTACAATTTTCCTTCCGGTTTCCACGTCTAAATTCCCAGTTGGTTCATCTGCCAAAATGATTGCCGGCTTATTTAAAATGGCGCGTGCTATAACAATGCGCTGCTGTTCTCCTCCGGAAAGTTCATTGGGCATTTTATATCCTTTATGTGCCATGCCTACCAATTTGAGTACTTCTTCTATCCGATTTTCTATTTCGTGTTTTTGTTTCCATCCTGTAGCCCGTAAAACAAACTCTAGATTATCGTGTACTGTCCGGTCGGTCAATAATTGGAAATCTTGAAAGACAATTCCCAACTTGCGGCGCAACTCGGCTATCTTTTTTTGTTTCATTTTTTTCAGAGTATAACCTAAAACCATGGCTTCGCCTCCGGTTATTTCCAATTCTCCGTAAATTGTTTTCAAGAAAGTCGATTTGCCACTGCCCACCTTTCCGATGATGTACACAAATTGTCCTTTATGCAGTTCAAAATTTACATCGTGTAGAATACAAAGTGCCTGCTGGTTGATTTCTACTCCTTTGTATTGAATAAGCAGTTCCTCATTCATGATATTAATGCTTTTTCCAGCTTTCGCTGTGCCGTTCTTTCAGTTCCTGTGCCAAGTCTTCAATGCGATATCCTTTCGATGTAAGTAAAACAATGAGGTGGTACAGTAAGTCGGCACCTTCATAAATCAAACGTTCATCGGTTCCGTTGCAAGCCTCAATAATCGTTTCAACAGCTTCTTCTCCCACTTTTTGTGCCATTTTGTTTACCCCTGATAAGAATAGGCTGGTAGTGTACGACTTTTCCGGCATTTCTTCATGGCGTTTGTCTATAAAGTCTTGCAACTCTTTCAGAAACATGATGTCTTGTTCGTTTTTTTCTCCCCAGCAAGTATCGGTTCCTGTGTGGCAAACCGGTCCGGTTGGGTGAGCCTGAATAAGCAAGGTATCGTTGTCGCAATCGCTTTTTATCGATACCACTTCAAGAAAATTGCCACTGGTTTCCCCTTTGGTCCAAAGTCGTTGTTTGGAACGGCTGTAGAACGTTACTTTCCCAGTTTCTATTGTTTTTTCGTAGGCTTCTTTGTTCATGAAGCCCAACATCAGTACTTTTTGCGTATAGCTATCTTGAATAATGGCTGGAATCAGCCCATTCATTTTATTGAAATCGAGTTCTGTCATCCTTTTTAATTTATAGGGTTATTATTTAAGTACTACATCCTTACGTTGATACCTTCGGTATTCAAATAACGTTTCAGTTCCGGAATTGGTATCTCTCCGAAGTGAAACACACTCGCAGCCAGTGCAGCATCGGCTTTTCCTTTCAAGAACGCATCTTTAAAGTGTTCTTTCTTCCCGGCTCCTCCCGAAGCGATGACCGGAATGGTGAGTATGTTGTTCAGTGAAGCCAAAGCATCGTTTGCATAACCGTTTTTTACTCCATCGTGGTCC
>DXCG01000017.1 GCA_019116145.1 Candidatus Phocaeicola gallistercoris | reverse complement strand
ATTTATCAAACGTGGCAAGGTTGTTGAAGTAATTACGGACGTGTATTTGGATATGTTGGTTGACGTGATAGACAACAAGGTTGAAAAGACTGCCGATTATAAAGAAAGGGTTGAACAAACATATTCACTTTTCCACAGATTTGAATATGAACTAAAAATCAAGAAATTACAGATATAGTAAGGTAAAAGTCATTCAAAAACAAGTCAAATCATGTAAAAGTGAACTTTATGAAACAAATAAACCATAGATACCAAACATCAGATTATATGGAGTGGGATGTAATGTTAAGCCTTATCCGTAAATTATACAGGGATGGCAATTATCGTATGTCACTCCTTATCGGTTGTGGGTGTTTCTTCGGGTTGCGTATCAGCGACATTCTAACCTTAACTTGGTCTATGTTACTTGATGATGACAAATTCACCCTCAACGAGAAAAAGACGAACAAGCGCAGAACTGTAAAAATAAATTCGGATTTTCAACAACATATAAAACGCTGTCATGACGCTCTACGCATTAAAAATGATGATGAAAAGTGCTTTCTTAGTCAAAAGAAGGTGGTATATAGTACGCAAAGGATAATGTATTATTCAAAGATATAAAAAAGCGATATAACTTAAAAATCGAGCATTTTTCAACTCATAGTATGCGCAAAACATTTGGTAGAAAAGTGTATGAAAGCAGCGGTGAGAATGCTAATATGGCTCTAATAAAACTTTCAGAGATATTCAATCATAGTAATATCTCTATCACAAAAATTTATCTCGGAATCAGAGAAAAAGAGTTGCTTGAAACATACGACCTATTAGACTTTTAGAGTTAATTTGTTGGATTATTGAGCGTTCTTCCAAAGAAAATGCGTATCTTTGTTGCGCACATTAGCAAATAGTGTGCAGACATATTGAAAGAAAGCGCATTTTCGCTTTATTCCGTAAGCGTGAACTTCGACAACTCACAAAGTAAGAACGGAATAATGTGGGAAGGACGCTCTCTTGGTGTGTATTCGTATATCAACACGAAATACATCCAAGTGGGGTTGTCTGTTCTCCTTATTCTTCTTACAGGGAGTCGAAGCCCTACGCTTAGGATAAGGGTCAAGAATGGTGGCCTCACTTTTCTTCTTATGCCTCAAAAACCAAATAATAAAAAGTGCATCGCAAGGCCATAGGTGCAGTGGTAATTTATTGCAAATATGGCAGAAAGAAGATGTGAGGAATGTGGCTCAATCATTCCAAACGGCGCAACAGCTTGTCCTAATTGTGGATGTCCCATTGAGCAACAAGCAGAAACAACGGCACAAAATATGGCGCAGCCACAACAAGATGATTCCTATAAAACGGTTTCGGAACTATTTTGGTCGTGCGAATTTTATAAAGTCTTTCGTGGTAGCAAATTTGACTTGGCGCAACGCATCTATGAAGTTGGTGCATTGTGGTGGGAAACTATTACCGTGTGGTGGAAATGCTTTACTAAGAAATTCGCAACATTCAGTGGCCGCGCAACAAGAAGAGAATTCTTTTCCTTTGTCAGCTTTGGCATAGGCAATCCATTCTTTATACTTTCTCTTTATCTTATAATTGGATTCATCCCTTTCTTGGCTGTTTCCGTGCGTAGGTTGCATGATATAAACAGAAGTGGGTGGTGGGTTTTGCTTCCTATTGTAGAAATTTTCTTTCTCTTCAAAAAATCTGATGAAGGAACAAATGATTATGGCGAACCGTCTAACTTCATTTAAAGAGGATTTATTATGGCATTGATAAAATGTAAAGGTTGTGGGCAAATGGTTTCTACCAAAGCCGAGAAATGCCCCAAATGTGGTTACTCTGTGCGCTTGTCGATGGAGCAACAGGAAGAAACAAAACAATCGGTAGAGGCTCACACTACAACATTGAATACTTCCAAAGAGGAAGTTGCAAACGACAATCCTCAACCTCAACAAAGAGGAAGTAAGAAAGGTATTATAATTGCTATTGTTGTAGTTGTGATTATCGGATGTGGAGTATTGTTTGCTTTGCTAAACAGTAATAACGGCTCAAACGGCCAACAACAAGACACAACAGCTATTGCCGACACTGAAGCAATCAAACAAGACGAATTGCCTTCAGATTCGGTAGCAGTTGAGCCAAACCGCACGCAAGATGAATCTTTCTATACCATTACAAAAAATGGGGTGGCAAACATCTCGCTTGGTAAAAGTATGAAAGAATATAACACTACCGATAAAAGCGAAGATGAAATTAAAAAATTATATTGTAATACTTCATTTGTAGAAGTACAGGAAAGAACATCAGAAGGATTTGATTACAATGTCTTGTATATGAATCTATATAAAGACAACGAAAAAATCTTTTCATTGTATGGTGGCACTTCTGAAGAAAAGCCTAATGTATTGAATGCAACGGTACATTCTATCTTTGTTTATTCTCCAAAATTCAAATTGCCGAATGGAATTCATGTTGGTATGACAGCAGAGAAACTTATAAATAACTATGGAGCGACTTTGCAACTGAATGAGAACGAAGGAGGCGAAAGCATAGCGTTTATCACGTTTGACATTCCTAATCTTTCAGACTTTGTTTTTGTCGCAGACAAAGAGGATTTGTTAAAGGTAAAAGGAGAATACTTTTTAGATGGTTGGAATCCCCAAACGGGTAGCTTCAACGAAAATTTCCGTAATGACATAGAAAGAGAAGCAAAGAAGTATTGCAAACTTGGAATAATTGTCGTTGGCAATGAATTCGACACATTTTAATAACTAAAAAAATAAGTCAGAATGAAAAAGTATCTTTATCAATTTATGGTGGCTTTATTTGCCATTTCGTCTTTCACCCTCGTTGCTTGCAGTGACGATGATGACGACCCAACAAACAACAATGGTGGCAATACCATTGAAATTAACGGTGTGAGCTACAATCTATCCGCTTTCAGCTTTATGGGTGATTGGAACGAAACACTAAGGAAAGGCGATTTCACTGTTGCAGTTGACAATGAGAGCAACGGAGTTATAAATGTGGATTACTACACATTCTCCTACCACAATGCAACGTGTCCTCAAGTTGGCAATGATTTCGCCGAAATGGATTTAGCCCTTACGCCTTTAATTGAAGAGGAAGAAGGCTCAATCATAGATTTAGAGGATTCTTTTAAGTATGTGTCAGGAACAGCAGTAATAACCAACACAAATCCAAGTGAGAGCGAGATTACTGTCAATTTCGACAATCTAACGATGAGCAATGGCAGTAGCTCTTACACATTCAAAGGAACTGCAACATTGATGTTCGAGTATTAAAACATCATTTATAAGCATCAACAGTCTTACGATTGTTGGTGCTTTTTGTTTAATACCATATTCAAAAAGTGAACTATATTTCACTTTCTTCATCGGCAACACAATATTCAAAAACAATCAGAAGTGAATATTTGAATTTTGCGTAAGTTGTTGATATATTGTATTATACGTAACATTTTCGGATATTAAGCCTCTACAAACATTCATTTTCCTTTATAAGATAAGGATTTTGAATGTTTTTATCAATGCTCATCCATAAATCGCCACCAATTCTCAAGCATCTTCAATGTATCAAATTCTCCTTTTTCTTCCAATTCCTTTCTTGTTTTGTTCCTTTGTGCTTGCTTTTGCTTCTCTGTAATCCTTAAAAAATCCTCTTGGCCTGTTATTAGTGCTTTCTCGTTAGCCTTGTAAATGTTCTCTATGTCAAACTCTTTCAGATAGGTTTCTATTTCAGCAGGATTGCGCCCCATATTTTGTGCAATTAAACCCATTGGCACATTTGCATGATAAAGAGCCGAAGCGTAACTATGTCTTGCAGAATAAAAAGTTATTCCCTCTGCAAATCCTAAGCGTTTGGCAATGCGTTTTAGATTGACGTTTACCAAATAATTCATATAGGTCATACGACCAAATTTCTTTTCTTCAGTATCATCGTCTTTATCGAAAATCGGAAACAAATAATCTTCTAATTCGTCCTCATCCAAATCATCGCCATCATCAATATAACTTCCAAACGGATTTAAGTACGGTATAAGATAACGAGCATCTACAATAACTCTTGTTGGATGTGTCGTTTTATGCCTCGTTATATTTATTTCATAGCATAACAATTTTCTTAAATGAGACATGGCATAATCGTAGTCATGTTCTGCCGAATCTTTCACAAACTTATCTCTGTCTGTTACTTGAATTAAATGTATATCTTTCTTTTTCAAATTGGCAAGATCAATAAGTGCCATTCCTTGAAAATGATAACTGCAAAGGAATAAAGCGAGAGAAAATTGTTCGGCATTGATAGGGGTTAATTTATTTGTCCCTCTTAATTTAAACTTTTGATTAACCCAATATTGCTTTTCTTCAAGCTCACCGTACACATCATTATTTTCTATCCCCAATTTACCGTATCTTTCAAGATAGTACACCATCAAAGAAGTTATCTCCTGCAATGTCAACGCTCGTTTCCTTGTTTGACAATTCAGCTTCTTACTAAACTGAAAAGTCGTAAACGGAGTTTCTTTAATATACTCCTTAGTTATGGCATAGTTGAAGATAGCTTGGAAACAATCATAGAACTTTCGGATGGAATTATCAGCATAGTGGCAACGCAGATATTCTTCAAACGACCGAAGCCAATTTGTTGTCACCTCAAACAACTCTAAATCCTTGCCGTTGGTGTATTTCTTTATTCTGTTAAGTAAAGTCCGATATCCTGTGGCTGTATTATATTTGCCTTTTTCTACTTTGAAAAACTCAATTCGTTCTTCAAACAAAGAAAATAAAGTTAGCCTTGTAGGTGCTGTTTTCTGTAAATCTGCAACTATCGTTGAGGCAGAGTAATCCGCTTTGCCTTCCAAAGACAAAACATAGTTCTGTGCGTCGGCCAATTCTTTGGTGATAATAGTATTAAGGCTGTTTGCACGTTTGCCTTTTACACGCTGTTTGTCATCGCTCCACTCTTGAGGCTTGCAAGATATGCCCATACTTTTATACTTGCGTTTGCCATTGTAGCATACGCGCAGCATAATAGGATGCTCACCATTGGCAAGCGTCTTGGAAGTATAAAGTATCGCTGAAATCGTGGGCAGATTACGTTTCATATCCTTGTATTTTAGTTTACCTTGTGGTTTACATTTTATAGCGTAAAACCCGCATTTGGTTTACATTGCAAAGATATAAAATAAATCTGAACTTCCTTTATTTCAGCGATATATAAATTATTTATATTTTTCTATTTATT
>DXCG01000016.1 GCA_019116145.1 Candidatus Phocaeicola gallistercoris | reverse complement strand
GAACAATTTGTATTGTAATAATTTGCTTCCGGAGCGTTTTGGCAGGGTGCGGGAATATGCTTTGGGAAAAAATTCGGGGAAAGCCAATGTGCGGAAAAACTTAGAAAGCCTGGGACTTGAACTTGATGAGGAATCAATGAAAAAAGTTACCGATCGGATTATTGAATTGGGAGACCGCAAAGAAGTCGTTACTCAAGAAGATTTGCCTTATATTATTTCTGATGTATTAAAACATGATAATACCAGTAATAAGGTGCGTTTGTTGAGTTATTTTGTAACTTTGGCGAAAGGTTTGAAGCCAATGGCAACTTTAAGCATTGAAATCAATGGACAGGTATATCAGGAAAGTTCTTCCGGTGATGGTCAGTACGATGCTTTTGTACGTGCACTTCGTAAAATTTATAAAGGAACGCTTGCACGTAAGTTTCCTATGCTAATTAATTATGCTGTGTCAATTCCACCCGGAGGACGTACAGATGCCTTTGTGCAAACAGTTATAACGTGGAATTATGAAAATCGGGAGTTTCGAACCCGTGGCTTGGATGCCGATCAGACAGAAGCGGCTATCAAAGCGACCATTAAAATGTTGAATATAATAGAAGAATAAATAAAATGGATTTTAAAATTGCAGTTTTAGCCGGTGACGGTATTGGCCCTGAAATTTCAGTGCAGGGTGTGAATGTAATGACGGCTGTGTGTGAAAAGTTTGGGCATAAAGTGAGTTATGAGTATGCTATCTGCGGGGCAGATGCAATTGACAAAGTAGGCGATCCGTTCCCGGAAGAAACATTTCAGATATGTAAAAATGCCGATGCGGTTTTGTTTTCGGCGGTAGGAGACCCGAAGTTTGATAACAATCCTACGGCAAAGGTACGTCCCGAACAAGGATTGTTGGCTATGCGTAAAAAGTTAGGATTGTTTGCTAACATCCGTCCGGTGCAGACATTTAAGTGTTTGTTGCATAAATCGCCGTTGCGTGCAGAGTTGGTGGATGGTGCCGATTTTCTATGTATTCGTGAACTGACCGGAGGCATGTATTTCGGCGAGAAGTATCAGGATAACGACAAGGCATACGATACCAATTATTATACCCGTCCCGAAATAGAGCGTATTCTTCGGGTAGGTTTTGAGTATGCTATGAAACGACGTAAGCATCTCACCGTAGTCGATAAAGCGAATGTGTTGGCTTCTTCTCGCTTGTGGCGTCAGATTGCCCAAGAGATGGCCTCACAGTATCCGGAAGTGATTACCGATTATATGTATGTCGACAATGCAGCAATGCGCATGATTCAAGAACCGACGTTTTTTGATGTGTTGGTTACTGAAAACACATTTGGCGATATCCTGACAGACGAGGGATCTTGTATCAGTGGTTCTATGGGATTACTTCCTTCTGCTTCTACAGGTGAAAGTACACCGGTATTCGAACCTATCCATGGCTCATGGCCACAAGCAAAAGGTATGAATATAGCAAATCCATTAGCACAGATATTGTCAGTGGCAATGTTATTTGAATATTTCGATTGCAAAGAAGAGGGCATTTTGATTCGTCGTGCTGTAGATGCTTCATTGGATGCTTGTATTCGTACTCCGGAAATTCAAATAGAAGGTGGACCTAAGTATGGAACAAAAGAGGTAGGAGAGTGGATTGTTTCGTATATTCAGCAAGCATTATAAGGGAAAAAAGAAGAAAGAATCTGTTTAGCTTTGAAAGATATAAGCTTTGAGTGTAAAATGAAAAGAATAATTCTTTTATTAAGTTGTACGATTGGGAGTATATGCATGTATGCACAATCTTATAATGAGTTGGTGGAAAAAGCAATGGACTATACGCTGAAAGATAGTCTCATACAAGCTGAAGAATTATTTCGGAAAGCGTTGAAAATAGATCCGAAGAACACTCGTAATGCTCTGTTGTTTTCTAATTTAGGGACCGTACAAAAACGTTTAGGAAAATTTGATGAAGCTATAGAATCGTATACGTTTGCTTTGAATATCATTCCATATTCAACAGCTATGTTGTTGAACCGGGCAACTCTTTATATGGAGAAGAATTTGTATGAAAAGGCTTATGTCGATTATTGTAATGTAATAGATTTATTACCGGATAATATAGAAGCCCGATTAATGCGGGCATATATTTATATGAGACGCCGTGAATATAAAGAGGCACGTATTGATTATAATGTTATTTTAGGTAACGATTCTAAAAATAAACCAGCTCGCTTAGGATTGGCAATGTTGAATCAGAAGGAAGGGAAATATGTGGCAGCTTTAGATGAAATGAATTTGTTGATAGAGGAATATCCTGAGGATGTTTCTTTATTGAAAATGCGTGCAAATATTTATTTGGAGCAAGATAAAAAGGAAGTGGCGTTGTTCGATTTGGAAACAGCTTCTCGTCTGGCTCCATCTGATGCCGATATCTTTGTAATGGAGGGAGATATTTATTTACAAATGAAAGAAAAGGGTAAGGCACGTAAATTGTATGAGAAAGCAATAGAACTGGGAGTTCCTCGTATGGAATTGCAAGAAAAGTTGAAAGAGTGTAAATAAGGAAAGCTATTCTTAGCCTATTAGTTGGGTTTTATATAATTTGAAATGTGAAAAAATAATATTAAATACGAAAATATGCATTGTATATATTGTAGAATACAAAAACTCTTAAGAAATTTGTATTTATAAATCAAATAAATAGTTTTTCATAAAAAAAAGACAGATGAGAGAAAGAGAAAAGAATGTATCAAGTTCAAATGGAGGGGTTTCGGAGAAGAAACCTTATAACTTGAGAGAGCGGAAAATTAAAAATGCAGCGTATCGAGACATGATTCGTGCAGAATTGGCAGATGAGTTATATGACAAAATTGTCAATGTTATTGTTGTACAGAAGAAATATAAAGACCCGGATTATTCTGCGAAAGATTTGGCAGCCGACATTAAAACAAATACACGCTATTTGTCTGCTGTTATTAATTCGCGTTTTGGTATGAATTATTCTTGTTTGGTAAATGAGTATCGTATAAAAGATGCTTTGCATTTATTGGTAGACAAACGATATGTTGAAAAAAATGTTGAGGAAATAAGTGCCATGGTAGGATTTACAAATAGACAATCGTTTTATGCTGCTTTCTACAAGAATACGGGTGAAACGCCGAATGGCTATCGGAAACGTAAATTGGAAGGGCGATAAAATATTGGCAATGCAATATTCGGTACAATTGTATTTGTAGGAATAAACAGCGAGAGATCGGATAGAAATTTTTAAGGGATATTCGGTTTTTCGTTGTTTTTTTATGCTTTATAATAAATGTGTGATGGCTTAGCCGTTGAAGTACGCAATATAATTTATGAAATTGAATGGGAAAATGAAAGAAGATGAATTTAAGTATGTGGTAGAGGATTTTGCCGATTTACAGATTTTACGTTATCGGGTTCATGGATTCGAACAACTTTCATTGCGTCAGAAAAAGTTGGTTTTTTATTTATCGCAGGCTGCTTTGGAAGGACGTGATATTTTGTTTGACCAGAATGGTGAGTATAATTTGCGGATACGTAAATTGTTTGAATCAATTTATTTGCATTATAAAGGGAATAGGGACACTGCCGAGTTTCAACAGATAGTAATATATTTGAAACGTTTGTGGTTCTCCAATGGAATATATCATCACTATTCATGCGATAAATTTGTGCCGGGATTTTCAGAAAATTACTTGAAATCTGTATTAGAATCTCTTGATGTTTCTCTTGTTGTTTCGGGAAAAGAAGAAACATTGGAAAAAGTTTGCGATGAATTGTTTCCTGTAATATTCAATCCGGATATATTGCCTAAGCGAGTGAATCAGGTCGATGGGGAAGACTTGATACAGACTTCTGCAGCCAATTATTATAAAGGTTTGACTCAACAAGAAGCTGTTGATTTTTACGATAAGAAGAAAAAAGGAAATGATCCGGAGCCGGTAATGTATGGCATGAACAGTCGGTTGGTAAAGAAGAACGGGCAGATATACGAACAGATTTGGAGAGTTGGAGGCATGTATTCGGCTGCAATAGAAAAAATTGTGGGTTGGTTGGAAAAAGCAATCGATGTGGCTGAAAATGACGGACAATGTGAAATTATTCGTTTGTTGATTGATTTTTATCGCACAGGCAATTTGCATGTTTTCGATGAATATTCTATCGCATGGTTGAAAGATACAAGTTCTCATGTCGATTTTGTAAATGGCTTTATTGAAAGTTATGGTGACCCGCTGGGCATGAAAGCCAGTTGGGAATCGATTGTCGATTTTAAAGATGTCGAAGCAACCCGACGTACGGAGGTAATAAGTGCGAATGCCCAATGGTTTGAAGACCATTCTCCTGTTGATAAGCGTTTTAAAAAAGAACAAGTGAAAGGGGTTTCTGCCAAAGTTATTACTGCTGCTATGCTGGGAGGTGATTTATATCCGTCCAGTGCAATTGGAATTAATCTTCCTAATTCGAATTGGATACGAAGTGTACATGGTTCGAAATCGGTGACAATAGGCAATCTTACCGAAGCATACAATCGGGCTGCACGTGGAAACGGCTTCCGTGAAGAGTTTGTATATAGTAAGGTAGAACTAGATTTGCTGAATAGATATGCTGATATAACAGACGATTTGCATACCGATTTGCACGAGTGTTTAGGACATGGATCGGGCAGATTGTTGCCCGGAGTAGACCCGGATGCGTTGAAATCGTATGGCTCTGCAATTGAGGAAGCTCGTGCAGATTTGTTTGGATTGTATTATTTGCCAGACCGGAAATTGATAGAATTGGGATTACTTCCTGATTCGGATGCTTATAAAGCTGAGTATTATGCATATATGATGAATGGGCTTATGACGCAGTTGGTACGTATCGAACCGGGACGGACGCTCGAAGAAGCACACATGAGAAACAGACAACTTATTGCACGATGGGCTTTAAAACATGGTGAGCAGGAGCGTGTTGTCGAAATGGTGCGTTGTAATGATAAGACTTATGTGCGAATTAATGATTATGAAGCTCTTCGTAAGTTATTCGGAAAACTGTTAAGTGAAATTCAGCGCATCAAGAGTGAGGGCGATTATGAAGCAGCACGTATGTTGATAGAACAATATGCCGTACAGATAGACCCGATATTACATGCAGAAGTCTTGGAGAGATATCGCCGGTTGCATTTGTCTCCTTATAAAGGTTTTATCAATCCGCTCTATACACCTGTTTATGGAGAAAATGGAGAAATAACAGATGTGCAGGTTTCGTATACTGAAGGATATGCAGAACAGATGTTACGTTATAGTCGTGACTTTGCCAATTTATGAACAGTGAATTATGAATGAAGATATACAAGAAAAGATAAAAGAAATAAAGTCGAAATTCCGTTTATTTATGAATGGTCCTGTTTCTCAAAGTATGCGTGAGAAAGGGCTGGATTATAAATGGAATTTTGGGATAGAATTCCCACGAATTAAAGAAATAGCC
Source organism: Candidatus Phocaeicola gallistercoris (assembly GCA_019116145.1). Taxonomy (GTDB): domain Bacteria; phylum Bacteroidota; class Bacteroidia; order Bacteroidales; family Bacteroidaceae; genus Phocaeicola; species Phocaeicola gallistercoris. Next base: position 19,788 of record DXCG01000016.1, on the reverse strand, counting down.
TCTGCATATCCTCGTAACCACGATTTGGCTCAGGCTTTGTGGAAAGAACCGGTCAGGGAATGTAAGATTATGGCGGGTTTACTTCAACCGGAAGATACTTTTTATCCGGAAATAGCAGAAATATGGATTGAAAGCATGGACTATCCGGAGCTTGCCGAATATACGACGATGAATTTATTCCAGCGTTTGCCTTATGCATCGGAAGTTGTTTTCAGGTGGATGGCAGACGATAGAACTTATTTCCAGTTATGCGGCTTTTTATTGATGTCGAGATTGCTGACGAAAGGAATGATTTTAAACGAAAGAACGGAAAATGAATTTCTCGATCAAGCTTTTGCTGTGATGGAAGATAATAATGTCATTATACAAAAAGCGGCTTTTACTGCAGTTTATAAATTTGCAATGCAGTCGGAAATAAATAGGGGAAAAGTGCTTGGGTTGCTTGTTCCTATGTTAAAATCGAAAAAAGAAACCGTTTCTTCGTTGGCCGAGGAAATGAAAAACAGATTGGATTTATAGCTCTATTCTATGTTAATTGATGAAATTTCGTGCGTAATCTTTTTAAGTTAGATAAAAAAAACTAACTTTGAAGTCTGAATGAAATAGCTAAATGGAAGAGCAAATCAGAAATAAAGTAAAGCAGGTATTTACCGATTATTTACAGAAAAACGGGCATCGGAAAACGCCTGAACGATATGCCATATTGGATACAATATATACAATAAAAGGGCATTTCGATATGGATGGTTTGTATAATTACATGGCAGAAAAGGAGAAATTCAGAGTCAGTCGGGCTACATTGTATAATACAATTATATTATTGATTGATGCGGGACTGGTTATTAAACATCAATTTGGTAATACTTCACAATATGAACGTTCGTATAATAATGAAACACATCATCACATGATTTGTACTTCTTGTGGAAAAGTAACCGAATTTGAAGATGAAACTTTGAAGCAAGCTATTGCTCAGACTAAATTGAAAGGCTTTCATGCATCACATTATTCACTATATATATATGGATTGTGTAATAAATGCATGGCTGCACGCAGGAAAAAAAATAGTAAACGTATATATAAAACAGAAGAACCATGAAAGTAGATGTATTGTTAGGTTTGCAATGGGGTGATGAAGGTAAAGGGAAAGTTGTAGATGTATTGACTCCCCGTTATGACGTTGTTGCTCGGTTTCAAGGTGGACCAAATGCAGGACACACTCTTGAGTTTGAAGGGCAAAAGTATGTACTTCGTTCTATCCCCTCAGGTATTTTTCAAGGGAATAAAGTAAATATTATAGGAAATGGTGTCGTATTAGACCCGGCTTTGTTTAAAGCTGAAGCTGAAGCTTTTGAAGCAACAGGACATCCGTTGAAAGACCGCTTGCATATTTCGAAAAAAGCTCATCTTATCTTGCCTACACATCGTATATTGGATGCTGCGTATGAGGCAGCGAAAGGTGCCTCGAAAGTAGGGACGACAGGGAAAGGTATTGGACCGACATATACCGATAAGGTGAGTCGTAACGGACTGCGTGTAGGAGATATTTTACACAACTTTGAAGAAAAATATGCAGCAGCTAAAGCCCGTCATGAAAAAATTTTAAAGAGTCTGAATTATACGTACGATATATCGGAGGCTGAGAAATTATGGATGGAAGGAATTGATTATTTGCGGCAGTTTCATCTCGTTGATAGCGAGCATGAAATTAATAATTTGTTGAAGGAAGGAAAAAGCGTATTGTGTGAAGGTGCTCAAGGTACGATGTTGGATGTCGATTTTGGTTCATATCCTTTTGTCACTTCTTCAAATACTATTTGCGCAGGGGCTTGTACAGGTTTAGGATTGGCACCTAATAAAATAGGAGAAGTATATGGTATCATGAAAGCATATTGTACTCGTGTGGGCGCCGGACCTTTCCCGACAGAATTATTCGATGAAACAGGAAAAAAGATTCGTGATCTTGGTCATGAATACGGTGCAGTTACAGGGCGTGAACGTCGATGTGGATGGGTCGATTTGGTCGCTTTGCGTTATGCTATTATGATTAATGGTGTTACTCAATTGATTTTGATGAAGAGCGACGTCCTTGATAATTTTGAAACAATAAAAGCATGTGTCGCTTATAAAGTTGACGGAGAAGAAATTGACTATTTCCCATTTGATATTGCAGAAGGTGTTGAACCTGTATATGTGGAGTTGCCGGGTTGGAAAACAGATATGACGAAAATGACAAGCGAAGATGAATTTCCGGAGGAATTTAATGCTTATATTTCATTTTTGGAAGAACAACTTGGAGCTCCTATTAAGATTGTGTCGGTTGGGCCAGATCGTGAACAAACCATAGAACGATATATCGACGAAGAACATTAAAGATATAGTTTATAGATTGATAGAAAGCGAATAAAAACCTGACATGATTTTTATTCGCTTTTTTATTGGATATAGGTGAAAGGTTTTTGGCTTTGAAAAAGTTACGAGTTTATAAAAAAATAGTAACTTTGCACGTATTTCGTAATGGAAGCGAATTTATGATATCAGTCAATAAATTGAAAGTCGAGTTTGGTGCAACTCCTTTGTTTGAAGATGTTTCATTTGTCATAAACAAGAAAGATAGAATAGCTTTAGTCGGGAAGAATGGAGCTGGAAAATCTACCATGCTGAAATTATTGTCAGGACAAATGCATCCTACAGAAGGAACTATTTCTGTGCAACGTGATATCACGATTGGTTATTTGCCACAAATTATGGTTTTATCGGATACACGTACAGTGATGGCTGAGGTTGAGATGGCTTATAAACATATTTTCGATTTGCAAGATAGTTTGGCGCGTATGAATAAAGAACTTTCGGCGCGTGTAGACTATGATTCTGAAAGTTATCATGAACTTATAGATCGGTTTACGCATGATAATGAACGTTTTTTGATGATGGGAGGAACCAACTATAAGGCTGAAATAGAGCGAACCTTAGTAGGATTGGGGTTCAACCATTCTGATTTCGAACGTCCTACCAGCGAATTTAGTGGGGGATGGCGTATGCGTATTGAATTGGCTAAATTATTGTTGCAGCATCCGGATGTATTATTGTTGGATGAGCCGACAAATCATTTAGACATCGAGAGTATTCAGTGGTTAGAGAATTTTTTAAAGAATAGTCAAGGGGCAGTAATATTAGTCAGTCACGACCGTGCTTTTATTAATAATGTCACCAATCGCACGATTGAAATTTCTTGTGGTCGTATTTATGATTATAAGGTGGCTTATGATGAATTTGTCAAACTCCGGAAAGAACGGCGTGAACAGCAACTTCGGGCTTACGAAAATCAACAGAAAGAGATAAAAGATACGGAAGAATTTATCGAACGTTTTCGGTATAAGGCTACAAAGGCTGTACAAGTACAAAGCCGCATAAAGCAATTACAAAAAATAGTACCGATTGTTATCGATGAAGAAGATACTTCTACGCTTCGTTTGAAATTTCCCACCGCTGTACAGTCGGGGAGTTATCCATTAATTTGTGAAGATGTGAGTAAATCGTATGGAAATCATCTTGTTTTTCATAACGTAACTTTTACAATCCGGAGGGGAGAGAAAGTGGCTTTTGTAGGAAAGAATGGAGAGGGGAAATCTACTTTGGTAAAATGTATTATGGGGCAGATTCCTTATGGAGGGAAATTAGTGCTTGGTCATAATGTACAGATAGGATATTTTGCTCAAAATCAGGCACAGTTGTTAGATGAAAACCTGACGATCTTTGATACAATAGATCAAGTTGCAAAAGGAGAAATCCGCTTAAAAATCCGTGATATTCTCGGCGCATTTATGTTTGGAGGAGAAACTTCTGAAAAAAAAGTAAAAGTATTGTCCGGAGGGGAACGAAGCCGTTTGGCAATGATTAAATTGTTGCTTGAGCCGGTTAATTTTTTAATATTGGATGAACCGACCAATCATTTGGATATGCGCTCAAAAGATGTTTTGAAAGAGGCTATTCGTGACTTCGACGGTACGGCAATAATCGTATCACACGACCGTGAATTTTTAGATGGATTGGTTACAAAAGTTTATGAATTTGGAGGTGGTGCCGTAAAAGAACATTTGGGAGGTATTTACGATTTTCTGCAGAAAAAGTCTATAGACAATTTGAGTCAACTCCAGTCTGCATCGCAAGTTTTTAATGTGGTTGATAAAGAAACGCAGGAAGTTTGTAGTGAAAACAAGTTGTCGTATGAGGCACAAAAAGAGTTGAATAAAAGAATTCGTAAATTGGAAAAGGCTGTTGCAGAATATGAATCTCAGATTAATTCATTGGAAAAAGAACTCAAAGAAATAGAGGAGCAAATGGCTTCTCCGGAAGGAGTCTCTGATGTTCTGTTGTATGATCGGTATGAACAATTGAGGCAACAGGTGAAACAAGCAGAAGATGCTTGGGAAGCAACATCCTTACAATTGGAAGAATTAATGAAATAGTGATTAAAATTAAATTATAAATGAGAACAAAACATTATGTGGCAGTAGCTATATTTATGTCTACTGCAATGGCCGGTTGTACCGGACAAGGAAAAATGGAAAATATTTCCGGAATAGATTTTGCCAATATGGATACAACTGTTGCGGCAGGTATGAACTTTTATCAATATGCATGCGGTGGATGGATGAAATCGCATCCGCTAACTGCCGAATATGCCCGTTATGGAACATTTGAAGCGTTGATAGAAAATAATAGAAAGCAATTGCAAGAACTGATAGAAGGTTTGGCAACATCGCAAAATGAAGATGGAAGTCTGGGACAGAAAATTGGCGATTTATACAATTTGGCAATGGATAGTGTAAAACTGAATCAAGAAGGTATTGCTCCTATCCAGCCGAAGCTTGATGAAATTGCAGCTTTGACCGATAAAAATCAGATTGTACCTATGATAACTGATTTGTTAAAATGTGGTGTAGGTACTTATTTTTCAAGTTATGTATATGCCGATCCTAAAAATAGTTCATTGAATATTTTTCAAATTAATCAGGGAGGTATTAATTTAGGTGAGAAAGAATATTATCTTGATAATGATAGTGTAACATCTTCTATTAGAGAACAATATAAAGCGTATATTGAGAAGTTGTTTAAGTTGGCAGGATTTACCGATGATGAGGCGAAGCAAAAGATGGTCGATGTAATGGAAATTGAAACAGAAATAGCCAAAGCATCTTTCAATGCAGTCCAGCAGCGTGATCCAGAGGCTAACTATCATAAAATGTCGTATGACGAATTGAAAAGCCAGTTCCCGGCAATCGATTGGGATGCATATTTACAGGGATTAGGAATTAAAGAGGTGAAAGAACTGAATGTTTCACAGCTTGAACCGATTAAAGCTGTAGAAACGTTGATCAATACATTACCGGTCTCTAAACATATAGCTTATCTTCAGTACAATTTATTGGACGCTGCAGCTTCATATTTGAGCGATGATTTTGTAACAGCCCGTTTCGATTTTTATGGGAAAGTATTATCGGGGCGTCAAGAAAATTCACCGCGTTGGAAACGTGCTGTAAGCGCAGTAGAAGGTATGTTAGGCGAAGCTGTCGGTCGTATGTATGTAGAAAAATATTTTCCGTTGGCTGCAAAAGAGCGAATGGTGAAATTGGTGAAAAATCTTCAAATAGCATTGGCAGAGCGTATTCAGGCACAAGAATGGATGAGCGATAGTACAAAGATGAGAGCTTTAGATAAGTTGAATGCTTTCCATGTTAAAGTTGGGTATCCTGATAAATGGAAAGATTATTCCACTCTTGAAATTAAAAAAGATTCTTATTGGGCAAATTGCTGCCGTGCTTCCCAATGGGGATTAAATGACATGTATAGTCGTTTAGGGAAACCGGTTGATAAGGATGAATGGTTGATGACTCCTCAGACGGTAAATGCGTATTATAATCCATCGACAAATGAAATTTGTTTCCCTGCTGGCATATTGCAATATCCATTTTTCTCTATGGAAGCTGATGATGCAGCCAATTATGGAGCGATTGGTGTTGTGATAGGTCATGAAATGACACATGGATTCGATGATCAAGGTCGCCAGTTCGATAAAGATGGTAATCTGAAAGATTGGTGGGCTGAAGGAGATGCCGAACGTTTTAAAGAACGTGCGCAAGTTATGGTAGATTACTTCAATAATATTGAAGTTTTACCGGGCTTGAAAGCAAATGGACAGTTGACTTTAGGTGAAAATATAGCCGATCATGGAGGATTGAATGTTGCATTCCTTGCATATCAGCATGCAACAAAAGATAATCCGTTAGGAGTTGTCGATGGCTTTACTCCCGAACAACGTTTCTTTATTTCGTATGCGACTCTGTGGGCTGCAAATATTCGTGAAGAAGATATTCGTTCTCGTACGAAATCCGACCCGCATTCATTGGGTGAATGGCGTGTAAATGGTGCTTTGCCTCACATTCAGGCATGGTATGATGCGTTCCATATCACTCCAAACGATTCGATGTACGTTGCTCCTGAAGAGCGTGTAAATATTTGGTAATATTGATGAAGTGATTATTTAAGTAATAAGATAAGGAAAAATCTCCTGACATTTAGTGAACATTGTGCTGGTGTTTATGATAAATGTCAGGAGATTTTTTTATGCATTAATGAAAGAAGCAATGTCTTCCAAGTGTGTTTCTATGCTTTGCAATAATTTAAATTGCGCTTTAGTGCGGACAAGATTATGTGTAGGATATTGTATTTTGTAATATGTATCCCCGTTTAGATAGTCGGTCAGGAAACGCACTGTTTGCATATAGGTAAGCAAAGCAGCGCCATACGGAAGTAAATCTCTTTCTGTATCTGTAAGAAATGAATGTGCTTCTTCCATGTATCCCTTAGCGTAAGCCTTGACAATGTTTAAATTGATTCCTACCCGGTCTAAATTAGGGTCATCTTCTGCTCCTGTATTTCCTGCAGTTCGGATGAAATCTCCAAAGTCGGAAAGAACAAATCCCGGCATTACAGTGTCAAGATCGATTACACAAAGCACCTCATTTGTCTGGCTATCGAAAAGAATATTGTTTACTTTGGTGTCACAGTGATTAATGCGTTTAATTAATTTTCCTTCCCGGTATAGTTTTTCCTGTAGGCAATAATGGGATGCCCGTTGTTCGATAGCATCAATCAAATCTTTAACTTCCTCAATTCTGTTTGGTTGTCCGTTTTGTAGTGCTTCATAAAATTGTTTCAGGCGGAATTCCATATTGTGGAAGTTTGGGATTGTTTCGGTAAGTGTACCATCCGGAATGTCGGATAATAGTTTCTGAAATTTTCCAAAAGCTTTTCCTGCTTCATATGATAAGGAAGGTGTTATTTCATCGTAACTGCAGCTATTGTCTATAAAATAGCATACGCGCCAATAATTTTCTCCATCAAAGTAGTATGTCTTTCCCTGATTTGTCGGAAGAAATATCAAGACTTTGCGCATGATGTCTTTTTCTCCTGTTTCTTCTAATTTCTGCCGAATATGGGAAGTTACTATTTCGATGTTATGTTGCAATTTGTCAACATCTGTAAAAATAAGGTGGTTGATTCGTTGAAGAATGTAACAATTGTTGACTGTCTCAACTTTTAAAGTATCGTTGATATGTCCGTTACCAAAGTTCTTAATGGAAACGATGGTTTCATCAATGCCAAATGGTTTAAGTAGTTTCACTACGTTGGGTTGTGTTTGTGTCATAGTCTTATTTTATTTGATTTATGCAAATATACAAACATTCTGTAATCAATTGTTAGAATTGCGGCATGAAACATTTATAAGGCTTGCATAAAAGTGCACTTTTTGTAAAGAAAAAAGATTTATTTGTTAATAATTTAGTGCGAAAAACGTTTTTTCTTTATAAATAAGCTTAAAATGTTTTACTTTGCGGTCCGATAATATAATTGTAAATATGTAAAAACCGTTTTGATATAAATTGGTGGATAGATTCTAAAAAAAAGAGGATGGATATTTTAAAAGGAAAAAGTTTATCAATTATATGTTTAATCAATTAAATTTTTATGCATTATGAGTAAAATCTTTCGTATGGTGATGTACGTATGTTTGTTCTTGCTTCCATTGGCAGCATGCGATGATGACAATGAGCAAACTCCAGTGGAAATAACTTATTCTGTATCATTGAATGAATCTTCGTTGAACCTGTTGGTGGGAGAATCTGAAACATTAGAAGTTGTTGTTTCTCCTTCATTGCCAGAAGGTGAAACAGTAGAATGGACATCGGACAATCCAACTGTTGCAGAAGTAGAAAATGGAGTTGTAACTGCTTTAACAGAGGGTGAAGCGGTTGTTACTGCTAATTATGGTGAATCGAGTGCAACTTGTACTGTAACTGTTACTCTCGATGATCCGAAAGTTGGTGATTATTTTTATTCGGATGGAACATGGAGCGACGGAGGTTTAATTAGCATGGATGCAGATGGTCAAAACGCTGTATGGGCAGATGAAAAGCCGGCTCCCATATCCGGAAAGACTGTTATAGGTATCGTTTTCCAAACTCAGCCGGAGCGTTTGGCTCAATCGGATATAGAAAAAGGATATCAAGGTTATGTAGTGGCTACACGTACGGCACATGGAGCTGATAAACCGACAACTTGGTGGTCGACCGATTGGGATTTTACATGTTTGAAAGCTGCAAAATTAGCTTCTACATGGTATACCAATGTCAATGGTTATGAAGAAACAATGACTGTTAAAGAGACGTATGTAGATAACTTGGCAGAAATGATGCCGGCATTCGATTTGGTTTTGAATCATTTCCCGGTAGAAGCTCCTGCAAGTACAAGTGGCTGGTTCTTGCCAAGTACAGGGCAAATGTGGGATATGATAGCAAATTTGTGTGGCAGTGAGGCAGCAACTATTATGAAAGAATGGCAGACAATGGATTATGATGCAACATGGTATTGCTCTGAAAAGGTTTCTTACAATGCAATTGCCTATTTTAATTCGATGATGGCTTTAGTACCAGCTGCGGATAAGGAAGAAATGGTTATTGATAATGCCAATTATTGTTCTATGTGGACTTCTACTCCGTACGATTCTGAGAGTGCATGTATTATGGATATAGGAGAAGACGGATTGATAGAATGTATGTCCAATTGGTATGACGGTGACTGTGTGGCACGTCCTATTTTAGCATTTTAAGCATCGGCTTTCAATATTTTTCCTATAGGGAAATAATAAAAATCCGCCCATGTTTTCATATAAACGTGAGCGGATTTCATTTTAAATGTGGACGCATATTTTAAAAAAACGACTATCTTTGTGCCTGATTAGTTTATGCAGATGAGCGAACGAAAACGATACAATGATTTTTCTACCTATTTAGCCGGAATTTTTCCATTCAAGGTGCAGAAAGTGTCGATTAATGCAGGATTTACTTGCCCTAATCGGGATGGGACAAAAGGCTATGGGGGATGTACATATTGTAATAATCAAACATTCAATCCAGCTTATTGCAAAACAGAGAAAACAATAAAAGAACAAATCGAGGAGGGGAAGTCTTTTTTTGCATATAAATATCCAAGTATGAAATATTTGGCTTATTTTCAAGCATATACCAATACTTATGCAGGAATAGAAAAACTGAAGGCAATGTATGAAGAGGCATTGTGTGTACCCGATGTCGTAGGGCTGGTAATAGGAACACGTCCCGACTGTATACCCGGTAGTTTGTTGGATTATTTGGAAGAGCTGAATAAGCATACATTTTTATTGGTAGAGTATGGCATTGAAAGCACAAACGATGCCACTTTGCAACGAATAAATAGAGGGCATACATATGCTTGTACCGTAGATGCCATCCGGCGTACAGCAGAGAGAGGTATTCGTACCGGTGGACATGTCATATTGGGATTGCCGGGAGAAGGGCACAACGATTTGATAGAGCAGGCAGAGCGTATTTCGGAGCTCCCGTTAACTACTTTGAAAATGCATCAATTGCAGTTGATTAGAGGGACGCGGATGGCAAATGAGTATATAACAAATCCTGCAGGGTTTCATTTGTATACAGTCGATGAATATATAGATTTGGTTATCGATTATATAGAGCACTTGCGTAAAGATATCGTGTTGGAACGTTTTATTTCTCAATCGCCGAAACATTTGCTTATATCCCCCGATTGGGATTTGAAGAATTATGAGTTCATGGCTCGTTTGCGGAAACGTATGAATACACGCGATACATGGCAGGGTAAGGCTTTGCAAAAGAATAATATAGTAAGTTAATAAGAATCAGAGACATGGAAATTAAAGCGAAAGTACATTATGTAGGGGTGAACGACCGCACAAAAGCGTTGTTTGAAAACTTATGGCCATTGCCTTATGGCGTTTCTTATAATTCGTATCTGATTGCCGACGATGAAAAAGTCGCATTGATCGATACGGTAGATGTAGCGTTTTTTGAAGTGTATTTAAAGAAGATTCAAGCTGTTATAGGAGATCGGAAAATCGATTATCTGATTATTAATCACATGGAGCCAGATCATTCCGGTTCGATTTCCTTGATAAAAAAATATTATCCCGGTATCGTTTTGGTTGGAAATAAGAAAACATTCGATATGGTGGATGGTTATTATGGCGTGAAGGGAGAGCGTTTGGTTGTAGACGAAGGAGATTGTTTGCCATTAGGACGCCATACGTTGCGTTTTTATTTGGTTCCGATGGTACATTGGCCTGAAACAATGGTTACTTTTGATGAGACAGATGGGATTCTGTTTTCGGGAGATGCCTTTGGATGTTTCGGTGCATTGAATGGTGCGTGCGTTGATAGAAATATGAATACAGCTATTTATTGGGACGAAATGCGCCGTTATTATTCGAATATAGTGGGCAAGTTTGGCAATCCGGTGCAAAAAGCTTTGAAGAAATGTGCCGGTCTTCCAATAAAGATGATCTGTTCGACACATGGTCCTGTGTGGGAAGAAAATATACCGCAGGTAATAGATATGTACGATAAGCTGAGCCGATATGAAGCAGAAGAAGGTGTTGTTATAGCCTATGGAACAATGTATGGAAATACAGAACAGTTGGCAGAGGTAATCGCGGAAGAGCTTAGTTGTGAGGGAATAAAGAATATTGTAATGCACAATGTATCGCATACTCATCATTCGTTTATTCTTGCTGATGTGTTTAAGTATAAAGGATTGATTGCAGGTTGTACAACATACAACATGCACTTATATCCTGAAATAGAAGCTTTGCTGAGTAAAATTGCGGCTCGCGATATGAAAAACCGGGTTATGGGTTATTTCGGTTCCTTTACATGGGCAAGTGCTGCTGTGAAAAAAATGGCAGAATATGCGGAAAAACTGAAGTTTGAAGTAGTGGGAGACCCGGTAGAGATGAAACAAAGCATGACTGCGGACAATTATTTGCAGGCAAAAGAATTGGCAAAAGCCATGGCAAATCGTTTGAAACTTGAGCGTAAATAAGTAAAAAAGCGGGCACGATTTAAAAAATCCTGCTCATCAATTTTCGGGTTATGATACAGAAACTTTATGCCAAAAACAACACTCCGGAGTCATTGCAACGCATTGTCGATGTGCTGAATGAAGGTGGGATTATTATTTATCCTACCGATACTATGTATGCCATAGGTTGTCATGCCTTGAAAGAGCGTCCGATAGAGCGTATATGTAAGTTGAAAAATATCGATCCGAGAAAACCAAAATTGTCTATTATTTGTTACGATTTAAGTGACATTAGTATGTATGCCCGCGTGGATAATGCTACGTTTAAAGTAATGAAGCGAAATTTGCCGGGACCTTTTACGTTTATTTTGAATGCTAATAGTAGGTTGCCTAAAATATTCCGCAATCGGAAAGAGGTGGGAATCAGGATTCCCGACTATGCTGTCATTCGTGAAATATGCCGTTTGCTTGAGGCTCCTATTTTGACGACTACTTTGCCACTTGGTGAAGGCGAGGATATTGAATATGTAACCGACCCGGAATTGATAGACGAGCGTTTTGGCCGTATGGTAGACCTTGTAATAGATGGCGGAATAGGTGGCATTGAACCTTCTACGGTTGTAAATTGTTGTAATGATACATTGGAGATTGTTAGACAAGGAAAAGGTATATTGATTGATTAAATTGTTAGAAAAAGATTCTTATGTTGCAGTTTATGAATAATTTGATTCTGGTGTGGCTGAATGCTTCTTTGTTGGATAAGGAGGAAAAGAAGTTGTTTGATATTGAGCAGATAATGGATAAATTAATCGATTTGGGTATTGATTTGGGTAAAAATCTGCTGGGCGCCATTCTCATTTATATCATCGGGCGTTTTGCTATCAAGCAAATAGGTCGTCTGTTGGCTAAGATATTAGAAGGCAGGAAACTGGAAGTCAGTGTACAGACTTTTTTAAGAAGTTTGGTTAATCTGTTGTTGAATTTGGTTTTGGCTTTTGCGATAATCAGCAAATTGGGAGTTGAAACTACCAGTTTGGCTGCTTTGCTTGCATCGGCAGGTGTTGCTATCGGTATGGCCTTATCTGGCAATTTGTCGAATTTTGCGGGAGGACTCATTATATTGGTATTTAAACCGTTTAAGGTAGGCGATTATATTGATGGGCAAGATGCTAGTGGCACAGTAAAGGAAATACAAATATTCCATACGATACTGACCACGTTGGATAATCGAGTTATTTATGTTCCAAACGGTACGTTGAGCAGTAACGCCATAACCAATTACAGCAAGCAGGAGAAACGTCGTGCCGAGTGGGTGTTTGGTGTGGAATATGGTGAAGACATTGATAAGGTAAAAGCTGTTTTGCAACAGATTATCCATGCAGATACACGTATATTAGACGATCCGGCACCATTGATTGCATTAAAGGCTCTTTCGGCAAGTAGTGTGGATGTCATAGTTCGTGCATGGACAAAAACATCGGATTATTGGGATGTGTATTTTGACATAAACAAGAAAGTGTACGATACATTCAACAGAGAGGGTATCGGATTCCCATTCCCGCAACTTACCATACATCAGTCGACCGATTGATATTGGATAGAAAGCCGAGTCTGGCTTTTATGATTCTTTCTTTTTTCGAATGATTTCTGCCAGTCGGTATTGAAGGTTTGCTTCCGATTCTTTGCCTGCTTTTAAGAGAGCATCGCCAAAACATTCATGTCCTCCGGCATGCTGTGGCTTGAGGGTTGTTGCTTTGTCTAAGTCGGAAACAGCTCCTTCTATATCACCTGTGTATAGACGTAGCTTGCCTCGGTTGTAGAATGCTTTAAACTCCACCGGATTTATTGCTATGGCTGTGTTCAGGCATTCCTCGGCTGCTTGGGTTTGCTTGTTGTTGAATAATGTGATCCCTTTTCGTATCCATGCATCTACATATTGGGGATATAGTTCGATGGCTTTGTCATAGTTAGCTAAAGCGGCACGGATATCGTGTATGTGAGTGACACATTCATTTCCCATCAGGTAATATTCACGTGCATATTTGCGTAGGTTCTTTTGTTGGGTATTCAGTGCCTCTTTTAATTGACGGTTTTCTTCGTGCAATTTGTGTATGATGCTTAGTTTTTTTCGGATAAAACGTTGTTGTAATGGCTTTTCAATGTCATATCGTGCATGGATGGCTTTAAAAAAATGTTGAAGGCATTGTTCGAAATCTCTATTGTCGAAAGCTTTTACAGCAGAAATATATTCAATATCGGTTTGCGATTCTTGCATGGCACGATCGAGAGCATCTTGATTGTTGAAATATTGGGAGAAAGCAATAATCTCAGGGCGGACAAAAATGTTTCCTGTAGTAAGTTTTTGTTTTAAACAAATACCATCAAAAGAAGTGCAACGGCTAAGTGCTACATATACCTGTCCCCCGGCAAATACACCTCCGGAAAAATCGATAATTACTTTATTGAAAGTAAGTCCTTGGCTTTTATGGATAGTTATGGCCCATGCCAGTCGGATAGGATATTGGATGAAAGTTCCTAACTCTTCTTCTTCGATTTTCTTTTCTTTTTCATTGTATTGATAACGAATGTTTTTCCACATTTCTTGACGGACATCGACTTCTTTTCCCTCTTCTGTAATGATATGAATTATATCATTAGCGTCTATATCGGAGATTGTTCCGATTGTTCCATTAACCCAACGCTTGTCAGGGTCATTTTTTATGAAGATAATTTGTGCGCCCGGTTTTACAATCAATTCCATCAATGTAGGAAGATTGTTCTCCGGGAATTCGCCATGAATATGACCATGTAGTGTAATAGCCGATCCGGGAAGGCGGTTTAAATGATTCTCATTTATATAATCTACAGTATCTTTCCGCGAAGCCAATGTAATGTACATATCGTTTCCTTTGGTTTCAATAGGAGCATTATAGCGTGTATTGATAAGTTGCAAGTCGGCTTTTGTGACAGTATTGGTACGGATATGGTCGAGTAATGAAATAAAGACTTTATCTTTTTGCCGATATACTTTTTTTAATTCAATGGAAACAAGATTAACAGATTGGAAAACATGTGCTGAGAAGAAAAATGGATTTGGATAGAAACGGTTGATAATTTCCCGTTCTTCTGATTTTACGACAGGTTCGAGCTGGAAGATATCTCCGACGAGCAAGAGTTGTTTCCCGCCAAAAGGTTCCCGCATATTGTGTGAATATACACGTAATATCTTGTCGATAAAATCGATAATATCTGCTCTGACCATAGAAATCTCATCGATAATTATCAGTTCGATGTTTTTAATCAATTTCCGGTGTGAAGCCGAATATTTTAAGGAACTGTGTAACTTACCTCCTTTCAGACTGAATTTCGGGTCGTCTGGCAGTAATGGATGCAAAGGGAGTTTGAAAAAACTGTGAAGCGTACTTCCTCCGGCGTTGATGGCAGCAATGCCTGTTGGGGCTAAGACTACGAATTTTTTCTTAGTCGTTTGGCACACATATTTCAGGAAAGTAGATTTTCCTGTTCCTGCTTTCCCGGTAAGAAAAATAGATTGGTGTGTGTACTGAAGAAGTTTCAGTGCATTTTGAAATTCAAGATTGTCGGTATCTATGGATATGTGTGCCATTGTTTTTCTTTGATCCTGTGCAAAGATATAAAAAAAGCGGTTGCATAACGCAATCGCTTTTTTTGATATTTGCAAAAGCCCGTAGGCTTTTATTGAATTCATCTTAAAGCTGAAGCTTTAATTTAGCATTCAGCTTAATTACTTGCTGGCTTTTTCGCTCAGCATTACGTAACCCCAGATCATAGGATCTGCATTTACGAATTTTTGAAAAATACTTTTTACCTTTTTCATGTTGTTACCCTTTTTTAAATTTAATACCTGAAAACTTTTTTTGTTCTCAAGCCAACCTCACGGCCGACTTGAGCTTTTTTGTACAATCTTTACCTTTAAATAATTTGTTTAGTTAAGTCGTAAAAACTATTTTCTTTTTTATTCTGAGACAAAGGTAAGAAGATTTTTTGTGATAAATATGTTTTATAACATGTTTTTTCGCAAAAATAGGGATTTATTGATGTATGTCAAAAAAGGAATGTATATAAGCGATATGGATAGGTGATTAAAAAGAAAAAGAAAGTAGTTGCAATCACTGTAACTACTTTCTCTATTTATTTTAGGTCTTTTGACCTTTTGTTTTCAAAAAACGTGCTGATATTTATGCATCAGCGTCATCGCAAATTTTATTTGTTGGCTTTTTCGCTCAACATTACATAACCCCAGATCATAGGATCTGCATTTGCGATTTTGTGAAAAATGTTCTTTACCTTTTTCATAATGTTATCCTTTCTTTTTTAAGTTAAACAAAAATGCTTTGTTTTTTTAGTGAACCTCACGGTTGACTTGCATTAAATTCTAATTAACTTTTTAACCTTAATACCTATATCTAATTTGTTTTTATGTTTTTCCCTTTTTCACATTGCAAAGCTAATGCCTTTGTGGGTAGAATGTAAATTGACAGGGTAGTTTTTGTGTATAAAGTTGTTTTATTTGATGTAAGTCAATAAATAATGCAGAAAATATGACATTTATGTTACGGTCTATATGATATTTTGTCATGTTTTATGTTGAAAAACATAATAATTTTTGCCAGTTATAGGATAAATTGTCTTATATTTGTGATATTAAAATGATATCAATTTAAAATAAAATTGTATGGAAACAAAAGAAATGGCTTTTAAAGGTTTTAAGATGAATGGTTTTATAATGTTGTTTATTCATCTGGTTATTTTGAGTGCGCTTATTGTAACTTGTTTTATGCAAGCGGCAAAAGGTGGACAAGTAGTAGAGATGGCATATAGTATCGCTGGGGTGTTGTTTGTATTGGTATGGCTTATTTTATTTGCCGGTTATATGCAGTTGGAACCTAATGAGGCGCGAGTTATGGTATTTTTTGGAAAATACAAGGGAACGTTTAAGGAAACCGGTTTTTTCTGGGTCAATCCTTTTTTGACAAAGAAAAAACTTTCACTTCGAGCACGTAATCTTGATGTAGAACCTATTAAAGTGAACGATAAAATAGGAAACCCTATATTGATAGGACTTGTGCTGGTTTGGAAATTGAAAGATACTTATAAAGCAATGTTCGAGATAGACGCTCAAACTATGGCATCGGGTACTTTTTCTGCTAATACGGGAAAAGAAGCTGTTGTAAATGTAGGTAATGCAGTTGCTAATAGAATGAATGCATTTGAAAATTTCGTGAAAATCCAAAGTGATGCTGCATTGCGTCAAGTGGCAGGTCAATATGCTTATGACGACAACGAAGGTACTGCAGGAGAATTGACACTCCGATCGGGTGGAGATGAAATCAATGAACAGTTAGAGCAAAAGTTGAATGAACGTTTGGCTATGGCAGGAATGGAAGTATTGGAAGCACGTATTAATTATTTGGCTTATGCTCCGGAAATTGCAGCTGTAATGCTTCGCCGTCAACAGGCATCGGCAATTATCAGTGCTCGTGAAAAGATTGTAGAAGGTGCGGTATCTATGGTACACATGGCACTCGATAAATTGTCTGCCGACCAGATTGTAGAATTGGACGAAGATAAGAAAGCTGCTATGGTCAGCAATTTGTTGGTTGTACTTTGTGCAGACGAATCGGCTCAACCCGTTTTAAACACAGGAACTTTAAATCATTAATAAAATTATATTCAATCCTATGGCAAAGAAAGAAACAGCGACGAGAAGTTTTGTATTGAGGGTAGATGCAGAAACAATGGATGCCATAGAGAAATGGGCTGCAGATGAGTTTCGCAGTATCAATGGGCAACTTCAATGGATAATTAGTGAAGCATTGCGCAAGAACGGTCGTTTGAAAAAGAAAAATGCAGATAAGACCGATGGAAAAGAGTGAAGTGTAAGAAAGTCTGGCATATTTACCAGACTTTCTTTGTATGGATGTTATGGGAAGGAGTATGTTTTTATTTATAAATGTATAAGAAATTGGGGACAGTACGTTCACCCCGGTGGTCGAATTTTTTATTGTCGCATGGATAGTTTACAATGCCGTTTTCTGTAGCTCCCGATAGCCATAAAGAGGTAGAGCCACCTCCATCTAAATTGATAGCTTCTTCACATCCCAAGACTTTTAGGAAATGTGCAAGTTCTGGAATGTTCATTCCATCTGCTTTTCCACTGTGTCGTCCGTCGATGGTGACAAATAAAATTTTTTTATCTTTGGTGAGACATATTGCGCTTCGTGGATGTTTGGTTTGAATAAAGTTTTTATCACACATGCTCCAGTCGTAATAATTCCCGTTTAAGAGCATTAAAGGTCCTGATGCTAAGATTGATTCATTCCTTTTTATGGAATAGTTTTTTTCTATGTCTCTACTCCAAGGTATTAATGTTAGTTTGCCTTTTTTTATATGGATAGCTCCTGTGACCCGAAGATTGAATTCGCTGATAGTGGTTGTATCAATAACTTCTTTATTTGTTTTTAAGTAGCAAATGGAATTTCCTTCTTTCATGTTAAAATAAGAGCCGTTAATAGCAGCCAATGCATTATAATCATAAGCTCGTCGGCTTATTGTATCTCTTTTTCCTGTAACAGCGATTCCTATTTTAGATTTGGATTTAGGGGAAATTTCTATAACATTAATAGATTGATTGCCATGATATAGGTAATCAATAAAAACAGATTTGTGAACAATGCCTTTGCAGACTTCATGTATATTCCACGGAGCGGAAACAATTAAAAGGGAGTCTGATTTTGTTTGTGCTTTAAGAATGCCAATAAATACAGCCGATAAAAAGACTAAGGAGATGTATCGTTTCATGGATGTAAGAGATTAAAATAGTTTATTAGGAATAAAAAAGCCCCTACAAAAAGTAGAGGCTTTGAGTTTGTGTTAATCTAATAAAAGTTGCATGACCTGACATGCCGATTTCGCAACGGAAGTTCCCGGTCCGAAAATAGCCATAACTCCGGCTTTATATAAGAAATCATAATCTTGTGGCGGAATGACACCTCCTGCAAACACAAAGATATCTTCTCTTCCCAATCGTTTCAATTCTTCAATAAGTTGAGGAATTAAGGTTTTATGTCCAGCAGCTAAAGAGGAAACGCCCACAGCGTGAACATCGTTTTCCATAGCCTCTCTTGCAACTTCTTCCGGTGTTTGGAATAAAGGTCCCATGTCTACGTCGAAGCCACAGTCGGCAAATCCTGTTGCTACTACTTTGGCACCGCGGTCATGTCCGTCTTGTCCCATTTTGGCAATCATGATACGTGGTCTTCTTCCTTCTTTTTTGGCAAACTCTTCGGTCAGTTCACACGCCCGTGCGAAATCTGCATCCTTTTTACTTTCTGATGAATACACTCCTGAAATGGTTCTGATTACTGCTTTATATCGTCCTACTATTTTTTCACATGCATAAGATATCTCGCCTAACGTAGCTCGAACTTTAGCAGCTTCAACAGCCAATTCAAGCAAATTGCCTTTTCCGGTGCGTACGCACTCGGTAATAGCTTCTAATGCTTTGTCTACTTCGGCTTGATTACGTCCTTCCTTTAATCGGCGTAAACCTTCTATTTGTTCTTGGCGTACAGCGGTATTGTCTACTTCCAGAATGTCGATGGGGTCTTCTTTTTCCAACCGATATTTATTGGTACCTACAATGGTTTGTTCGCCTGAGTCGATACGTGCCTGAGTACGTGCGGCGGCTTCTTCGATACGCATCTTAGGAATGCCGGTCTCAATTGCTTTTGCCATACCGCCCAATTTTTCGATTTCTTGGATATGTTCCCATGCGCGGTGTGCCAATTCATTGGTAAGCGATTCTACGTAATAAGAACCTGCCCACGGGTCTATTCCACGGCAAATCTGGGTTTCTTCTTGGATATAGATTTGCGTATTGCGTGCGATACGTGCCGAGAAGTCGGTAGGCAAGGCAATGGCTTCATCCAGTGCATTGGTATGGAGCGATTGGGTATGTCCAAGTGCAGCAGCCATGGCTTCGATGCAGGTACGGCCTACATTATTGAACGGGTCTTGTTCGGTGAGCGACCAACCCGAAGTTTGCGAGTGGGTACGCAAGGCAAGTGATTTAGGATTCTTCGGATTGAATTGTTTTACAATCTTCGCCCACAACATACGTGCGGCACGCATCTTAGCTATTTCCATGAAGTGGTTCATGCCGATAGCCCAGAAGAAGGAGAGGCGAGGAGCGAAAGCGTCAATATCGATTCCTGCGGCGATACCTGCACGAAGGTATTCTAATCCGTCGGCAAGCGTATATGCCAATTCAATATCAGCTGTAGCTCCGGCTTCCTGCATGTGATAACC
>DXCG01000015.1 GCA_019116145.1 Candidatus Phocaeicola gallistercoris | reverse complement strand
GTGATTCCGGAGCGATTCGAACGCTCGACCCACGCCTTAGAAGGGCGTTGCTCTATCCAGCTGAGCTACGGAACCCCGTTTTTCTAATTCGAGTGCAAAAGTAGTATTCTTTTTCGATATTTGCAATTTTTTCTACAGGAAATATCTCTAAAAAGTTTGATTTTAACGCAAACCGGCTTCTATTTCTTCTATTTCATGCCTGAAAGCCTTGTCTACTTCCACTTGGTCCTTAATAATCTTACAAGCATGCAGAACTGTTGCATGATCTTTATTACCTATTAACATACCGATTTTTCCCGATGACACATCCGTATGTTTCTTTGCCAAATACATCGCTATCTGGCGCACCTGAACGACTTCGCGCTTCCGCGTTTTCGTATGAATGGCAGAAACATCAATCTGATAGTGTTGGCACACCTTTTCGATGATATCATTAACTGTAAGCGGTTTAACTTCAGCACAACGCACTGCCTTTTGCACAATGTGTTGCGCCAAATCCAAGTTAATTTCACGTTTTAATTGAATTGAATAAACCAACAACGAATTGACTATTCCCTCCAATTCACGTACACTTTCATTCACATTCTCTGCTATGTAACAAATAACAGACTCCGGAATAACCAAACCATCACGACGGATTTTGCTACGCAGAATATTCTTGCGCAACTCTATATCCGGTCGTTCCAATTCTGCAATCAGCCCCCATTTAAAACGGGTCAACAAACGGTCTTCCATCCCTTGCAACATCACCGGAGCACGGTCGGAAGTCAAAATCAACTGCTTGCCCGTCTGATGCAAATGGTTGAATATATGAAAAAAGGTATTCTGCGTTTTTGTCACCCCTGCAAATTCCTGAATATCATCAATAATCAGTACATCTATCTGCTGATAAAAGTTGATGAAATCATTAAAATGATTGGTACGTACAGAATCGGTATATTGCACTTGAAACAAATGTGCCGACACATAAAGCACCCGCTTTTCAGGATACAATTCTTTAATGCGTGTTCCGATTGCATTAATCAAATGGGTTTTCCCTACTCCAGACGGACCATACAAAAACAACGGATTGAAAGTACGGGCAGGATTCTGTGCCACCGTTTCAGCTACAGTCAACGAGAACTCATTACTTGTTCCTTTGATAAAGTTCTCAAAATTATAGTTCGGATTCAAATGCGGGTCTAAATCCTGTACGACTGGAGCCTGCAACAATGTCGGAGCTTTATTCCCGTCATGAATAGGCTTTTGGGGAGGCAAAGCGGCTGAACGCTCTGTCCCTTTCATATCCATCGCAATATGGTTAGTCTTATCTGTAAGGATAGAATACATCAACTCTGTACCTTCACCAATTTCTTTGTAAATGGCGGTACGCAAAAGCTCCACATACTTTTCTTCCAAATATTCATAGAAGAAAGGACTCGGAACCCCAATAGTCAATGCCTTCTCTTCATATTTAATAGGAACGATAGGCTCGAACCAAGTAGTAAAGGCTGTCGTACTCACGTTATCCCGAATGAAACCAAGGCAACGTTTCCACAATACAATAGCCTGATTGTTCTCAATCATATTTCAGTTTTTATTTTTAAGCAATACTTTTTCAAAAGCAAATGTCGGAATCTATTTCTATAAAAACAAATGCAAAATCTCTTGTTTTTTACATCAAAAATATAATATATTGGTTTTCAATAGCTTGTTTTTAATGATTACGAAACAGTTGTTTCATAGAATTTGTAAAATTACAACATCCTGCAATTCAACTCCTTACCAATCAAACACTCAAATTAACAAGACACAAATGCTTTGATATTCACCGATTGAATATCAAAGCATTAGCATTAAATCGCCTAGTCCTTTTTTCTTACATATTATTTAGACAAATTCTATATAATAGTTTATTTATCTTTTTTCCCAAACAAAGAGAAATGAACATAACGTTTCGGATGCTCTTTCAAATCCTGCAACAGACTAGCCGCGTTTGCAGAAGTAGCATTCAGGTTCTGATACAAAGAAGAATCGTTCATCAACAGTCCCAATGTATTGTCTTTCCGGTTTAATTTTTCTGTCAACAAGCGCACATTTGCCAAGGTAGAATCCACTTTCAAAATAGTCGATGCATAGTCTACATCTTTCAAATTATCGCTGATTGTCCTTAAGTTAGAGGTAACAGCATTGATATTCTCGGTCAGTTGCGGAACGTCTGTATGCATTAATTTGTCCAATTGGCTGCTGGTTGAACCTAAAGATGCGGTCAACTGCTCGGCATTGTGCAATGTATTCGCCAAAGCCGGATCGGCAAGCAATTTATTTAAAGAGCCTAATATCGAATCCATTTTCGGCATCATTCGCTGAAGTTGAGGAAGCAAGTCTTTTTCGGCAGCCCCCATAATACCATTGTTAGCAAATCCGGGAATCGTATCGTTTTCACCATAATATTCCGCACTTTCCAGATTCAGCAACAAATTCATCTTTACGGTGCCCAACATTTCCGTCACCAACTCGGCACGGC
>DXCG01000148.1 GCA_019116145.1 Candidatus Phocaeicola gallistercoris | reverse complement strand
CGAAAGAGGAGTTTCAGAATCTGATGGATGCGGTTTCAGAAGCTTTGAAGAGGTAAGTTCTCTTGCCGGTTTTAGGGGGATCGGAAAAAACGCCCTGACGTTTCAATCGTACAACCGTCCGCGATAGCGTTCACCACATAAAAAGATAGCCGTCCAGATTTTTGGGCGGCTATCTTTGTGTTTTTTTCCATCTGTCAGGAAGCAAATCACGATATTTATCTATAGGGGTATTAGGAGGCCATGCGGCACAACGGTCTATAATATCGCATAAGTATTCAAATACGTTTATACCACACCTGTGACAGGTTATGGCCAGTGAATGATATAAGACAGCCACCTCGGATCCGGTGTGAGAGCCTACTGTCAGACGTCGTCTTGTCAGTGATATATACCTGTTTATCCGTTCGACTTCATTATTATCGAGCCTGTAAGTAGGTGACGAGAAGATTGCAGGAATTTCATTCCACTGTTTCAGTGCATGTTCTGCAGCCGCATTCAGAGGGTCATCAGGAGGTATTCCCGGACGGTCTTTAATCTCAATCAGTCCTCTGTGGATTTTCTCAAGCATCACCTTTGAGTAGCGTTGTCTCCACTGAAGGTGGTCCTCGTCAGTCCATCCGTACTTGCCTATTTTGTGTTTATGCTCGAAGTGATACAACAGGCCGAAGCGCTTGGCTGTTTGCTGGGCAATAGTATTATCCTTTATATCCAGAAACTTCCGTTTTATATGTTGCAGACAGGGAAGTCTTTTAATTCCTTTCAGATTACCGATTCCGATATGGCGGTATCCGGAGTAATAGTCGCACTGGAAGGCACCGTTAAATCCTTTTATTTCATTTTCGAAGACTTCAGCAGAACGTGATCCGTCATCATAAAAGAAATACACCAGACCTGTGGTCATACCAACAAACACCCAGATATATCCTTTTTTGATTTTCTTCCCGGATTCAGTGGCTACCTGCAGACGTACTTTCTGATAAGTTTCATCACCACAGATATAATTATCCTCAAGGATTGCCTTTGCAAGGGCCTTATAAAGGTTCTCAAGCTGTACTTTGGTTTTGCTGACAAGTTTCTGGGCGGTACCCTTATCAAGATCGAAACCGTGTGAACGGAAGTATTCGACTGCATTCTCAAGCGGCATGCCGTGCAGATAGCGCAACTCAGCCAGACCTGCGATAAAAGAGGATGTGTACTGTGAGTTCAACAGAGGAGTTGCCGGAACAGGACCTTTGAAGATTATACCGTCCTGAATATATTTCTTTACTTTATAGATTGTCTTGATGAAGCGCATGGGAATCATTGAGTAACGCACGACATCGCATGTACACATATATCTGGCTATTTCCGGATTGAACTCCGGACTGTCAGGCTCTACCTCAACAGTTTCAATCTCACATTCAGGATGTGTCTTTTTCCTTGCCCCGTTGTTTGTGCATTTCTTTTCCTTCTTCTGTTCAGGAGCATCCGGGCTGGATATTACCTGTTTGGTCTGTCTTTCCGACGGGGATTCCTGCAGGCGGCGCATAGCCTGACGGGCAGTTTTCTCCTTACTGAGTTCGATGTTCTTTCCTTTGAGAGTTTCCTCCAAAGAGGCTATCTGCCTTCTCAGTTCCTCAACAGTAGCAGTCAGTTTCTCGTTAGCGGAGGTCAGTGAACGGACAGACGTCAAGGCTTCCTCCAGTTTACCCTGGAGGAAGTCATTCTGGCGTTGCAAAAGTTCTATCAGTTCATCCTTTTTCATGCTTTAAAGTTATGAAAAAAGACTGATATATGCAACTTTTCTACACTTTATTTATTTGATTATCAGTGTTGTATACACTATTTGGCGGCCATTCTAAAGCGATTCTCAACCGTTACTTTTACAGGTGTGAGCCCCCTCATCAGCATGTAAAAGTCGTCCCATTGAAGCCTACGGACACTGCCATCATTGTTTTTCAGCACTTCACGGAAACGTCCTTGAGACAGCCTTTTAGTATACATCAAAAAACCGTCACCGTCCCATTTTAATGCTTTCATGGTCTTACGGTCCTGTGAGAAAAATACATATACATCTCCAGAAATCGGAGAATGTCCTTTCCATGACCATATCATTTGCGTCAGACCACGTATGCCGTAACGCATAGAGACCGGATTCTGACAGACCCACAGATGCAGATATGAATCAATCCCCCACATGAGTGATCTCCTTTCCCATTTTACGGATAAACTTAGCAATAACAGACAAGTCTGTATCTGCCGGGAAGCTTACTTCAACATTGCCATCTACCCTGACTGTAATCACATTGCAACTCTCTTCAGGAAGAAAACCTGCTTCCTCAAAGATAATATCCTCAAAAGGTATTTCCTTATAATGTGAACCTGGACCGCCGAAAGGACTCGTATATCCCGGCAAATCTATAACACGCAGTTTGTTGCGCCTCAGATAGCTCTTCATCTGTTTCTTGGTTATTCCAAAACCTTTATAATAATCTATAAAAGTCCCTGGCTGTCTGCCATCGGCACAGAGACTCTTAAAATCTTCATAAACCTGAGAACAACGGAATTTCAGGCTGCTGCCTCTTGTATATCCGGGAATCTCATTTAAACTCGGGTATTCTTCCTTCAATACTAAATACATCCTATAATAACTGACACCATGCTCACGGCAATATTCCCGAAAAGAACATGATTGTTTGCCGGACGAACATAATCCTTTAAAAGCAGAAAAAATCTGCCTGTAGTATTCTACTTTTTCCATATTTAAAATTTTATGGCAAAGTTAGAAATACTACAGGCAGACTACAAGACGCTATCGCGGACGGTTATACTTTCAATCAAAACGTCAGGGCGTTTTACTTAAAACGTCTAGACGTTTTGATTGAAACGCCTAGACGTTTTTTGATAAGGATTCTCTTTTAGTAAATAGCTTGATTATAAATTACTTATATTCCTGCCAGCTTTTGATCTGGATGTCCTCCGGCTTCATCTCGCAGAAAGCCTCGATAAAGGCC
>DXCG01000014.1 GCA_019116145.1 Candidatus Phocaeicola gallistercoris | reverse complement strand
GTATCGAAGTGCCTGAGCGTATGTAAATCTTAAGTCACCACAGATTACACGGATTTAGACAATTAATAAGGAACAACTAATAGTTAATAACGGCAGACGGAAACGCTTGCCGTTGTTCATTATTCACTTTGAATGATTGATTATTTAAATCTGTGCAATCTTTGGTGAAAAATAAGTCATATGGGAAAGAAGAAATTTTACGTTGTCTGGAAAGGTGTAACACCGGGCGTATATGATTCGTGGACGGCTTGCCAATTGCAAATAAAGGGATACAAGGGTGCTTTATATAAGTCGTTTGATACCCGTGAAGAAGCTGAAAAGGCTTTGATTACTCCTCCACACTTTTATCTGCAAGCAAAGAAAGATACAGCCAATCAGTCCCTTGAAAAACGATTACCAGCCGACTTTGATTTGAATTGCCTTGCCGTAGATGCAGCATGCAGCGGCAATCCGGGACCAATGGAATATCGGGGCGTGTATCTAATGACCGGTCAAGAAATCTTCCACTTCGGTCCTGTTTACGGAACAAACAACATCGGAGAATCTCTTGCTATCGTACATGCCCTTGCTTTATTGAAGCAAAAAGACATTCAGATGCCTGTTTATTCAGATAGCCGGAATGCCTTGATTTGGATAAAACAAAAGAAATGTAAAACCAAATTAGAACGAACAACTCAGACAGAGGAACTGTTCCGTTTAATAGAACGCGCCGAAAAGTGGCTGCAAGAAAATACTTATACCACGCCTTTACTAAAATGGGAAACCGAGAAATGGGGCGAAATTCCGGCTGATTTTGGACGCAAATAAATTTAATCAATGTCACTACAGATTAAGAAATGAAAAAAAGACTTGCTTATCTTATCGGCTTCTTTGCCGTTATCTTATTGTTTTTCATGGCGCAAAAGCCGGGATTCATGTTCTATAACGATGCAATTGGAAGAGGAGTTTCTACACTCGACTATTTCCATGTCATTTGGCATGGTATCAGCTTGGATGCTGCCACTACAGGCTATCTCATCGCTTTGCCTTGGCTCATTATCGGTATCAGCATTTGGTTCAAGAAATTTCCGCTTCGAAGGATACTTCTTATATATTATATCCTCATTAGTCTTGTCACATCCCTCATTTTTGTAGGCGATATGTGCTTGTATCCATTTTGGAACTTCAAGCTCGATGCCTCAGTTTTCTTTTATCTTGACTCGCCGAAAAATGCAGCCGCTAGTGTATCAGTGGGGTTCATTATTATCCGTTTCCTGATCATTCTCTTGCTCTCTGGACTTATAACATGGATTTTATACAATATTACTCCACGTTATTTACCCCGTGTTAAACAAAAAATAGTTTCTACATTGATTTCCTTATTAATAGGTGGACTAATTTTTCTAGTTATCCGAGGAGGCGTAAGCGAATCAACTAGTAACATCGGGCAAGTGTATTTCTGCAATGATGAATTTCTGAATCATTCGGCTATCAATCCGGCATTCAGCTTGTTAGCCTCTATAAGCAAAACTAAAGATTATGCCCAACAATTCGATTATTTTAATGAGAACGAACGTAAGACTTTATTTAATGGACTTTATCCGACAAAAGGAGAAAATACAGTAGAATTACTCAATACGCAACGTCCTAATATACTGATTGTATTATTGGAAGGATTTGGAGCAACCATGGTCGAATCGTTAGGAGGAGAAAAAGGAGTCAGTCCGAACATTGACCGTTTATCAAAAGAAGGTATCTGGTTTACAAATTGTTATGCTAATAGTTTCCGCACTGACCGGGGAACTATTTGTGCATTAAGTGGCTACCAAAGTTTTCCTGATTTATCGGTCATGAAAATTCCAGCAAAAAGCCGTACACTTCCTTCCATTGCAGGGAAATTAGTAGAAGAAGGTTATCATACTGATTTTCTATATGGAGGAGACATAAATTTCACCAATATGAAAAGCTATTTGTTGCAAAGCGGATACCAAAAATTAACGGCAAATACTGATTTCCCTTTGGAACAACATCAAAATGCATGGGGGGTAAATGATGACATCACTTTTGAATATCTATACCAAACATTGACAGAACGTAAAGAAACACCGTGGCATACAACATTCCTTACGCTTAGCAGTCACGAGCCATTTGAAGTACCTTACCACCGTTTGCCGGAAGCAAAACCCAATGCTTTCGCCTATACAGACCATTGTCTAGGGCAATTTATTGATAAACTGAAACAAAGTCCGATATGGAAAGATTTACTGGTAATTTGTTTGCCTGACCATGGTTTCTATTATCCAGATAATAGCGGGCATGGACATGACGATCGTATTCACCACATTCCTATGCTTTGGGTAGGCGGTGCCATAAAACACCCCATGGTTATCGACCGTATTATGAACCAATCAGACCTTGCCGCCACACTTCTTGCACAATTGAATATCAATCATAATGATTTCAATTTCAGCCGGAATGTATTAGGAACAGAATATACCTATCCCTTTGCCTATTGGAGTTTCGGAGGAGGATACGCTTTCGCAGATAGTACTGGTGTAACAGTTATGGATCTAAATGCAGACCGTCCGATTATAGAACGTCCTTCAGCCAATAAAAACCGTATTCTAAGAGGAAAAGCCATTTTGCAAAGTTCATACGATGATTTAGGTACACGTTAATACCTATCAAATAGTTAAATTTTTTGCACAGATTCCTGTAACTTCAGCAAACAAGATTTTAACAATCTTTATGCAAAAGTCACAGGAATCTGTGCTTTTCCATATCTATTCATTGCCTTCATATATCCCTTTCTCAATCATTATTTCCCTTTTTACGTCAGGTTTTGGACTACAAAACCGGCACATATTTGCGCCGCGTGAGTTCCGGGCCTCTTGAAGTCTAGAATTAATTCACTATCTATCAGTTACTTAACCATACCCACGTCAGTTTCCGGCGCGGTTACAAGACAAAAAGGATTCGGGAGTTTCGGCAGATTAGGGAATTGTTTGTAACGACTTGAGTTAGAACGATTTGAGTTTTTTAATTTATAAATTAAATTTATTTTGTTATGAGAAAAAAGTATTTAAGTGCACTGCTGTTCGGAGCGCTTTTGTTCGCTT
>DXCG01000147.1 GCA_019116145.1 Candidatus Phocaeicola gallistercoris | reverse complement strand
CTGCAATATCTTTCTTTCCCAAACGATCAGCAACCGTTGCTATGGCAAAATCACAGTTAGAATACTCAAATGTACGTGTCAAACATCGTTCATAAGCTGAAGAGACATAACCTAACGAATTATAGTCAAGCAATCCGCCACGTCCTTCTTTTCTTTCATTTCCCCCGGGAGATACTTCTGCATTCTTCAACATTGCTTGCAATCCTGCCTCATAATCAATGCCTTCAAGACCTTTCACCAAAGCATCGGCTATCAAGATATCACAATTACTTCCACCTTGAACCCGCCCGTTATCATTCCCGCTTCGAGCATCTGGCATATATCCTTCATTGCGATAAATATCTATTAAAGAACGTACCATATTAGCTTGCACCGAAGGGGTCAGCAAAGAAAATAAGGGATGCGTTGCACGAAATGTATCCC
The DNA here is from genome assembly GCA_019116145.1 of Candidatus Phocaeicola gallistercoris. Taxonomy (GTDB): domain Bacteria; phylum Bacteroidota; class Bacteroidia; order Bacteroidales; family Bacteroidaceae; genus Phocaeicola; species Phocaeicola gallistercoris. Next base: position 30,494 of record DXCG01000147.1, on the reverse strand, counting down.
AAATGGCATAATAATCATCAAAATTGGGTTCTGAAGATGTCCATTTAGGATTTTCTCCTGTCTTATCTGTAGGTTGAAGATAACAATGATACAATGCAGTATAAAGCTTAATCTTATCATCATCTTCTCCTGTAACATCTATTTTGTTCAAAATCCGATTCCACTTATCTACAACTTGTGCATGTACTTCATCGAAATTCCATGTCGTTACCTGACGTAAATTTTCACGAGCCTTCCCACAACTGACAAAAGAAATACCTACACGAACTTTTATTTCTTGATTTTCTTTTGTTGCATAACAGAAATAAGCACCGGTTCTCTCTCCAGAATCAAATTGGTTGTTTACACCCGGCATCAGAGTTTGTCCTTTCCATGTACCTATACTATCTGCCGGAGTATTTATTTCTGCATAAAAATAAACGGTATAAGCCTCTCCTTCATTCCAACCTCCACGCACACGTGTATAACCTTCTACCTCCGAGTTAGACAAAATTCGAACTTCCGACCCAACCAACGTTTGCGTTTCGCACATCTTTAATGCCAAACAACTTCCCAAATCTATCAGGATCTTAGCGTCTTTACTTTCCGGGAATGTATATTCATGAAACCCGACCTTATCTAAAGCAGTCAACCGCACTTTTGTCTGATAACGAGATAAATCAACTTTATACTCTCCCAATATGGCTTGTTCATTGGAACGTGGAGATGAATAATCGTTTAAACAAATATTTCCAGTCAATGGAAGCATTAATACATTACCATATTTAGCGCCTCCACCTGTTCCACTTACATGTGTATGGCTAAACCCATGAATATTTCCATCTGTCGTCCACCCTGAATTAGACTCTTTACCTCCGCAATCAGGACCTAATTTCACCATACCCCAAGGTACACAAACACCCGGAAATACATTTCCGTCTCCTTCTACACCTATAAATGGATCTACATAACGAGCATTGCCTGTCAGTATTTGTGCTTTTACTGTTCCTATAAACAATAAACAAGCAAGACAAGCCATCCATTTTATTCTCATTTTTCTTATACCTATATAATATTGCTTATCAATTCAATATACTTCAATTTTTGCAGCCAATGCCTTACATTTATCACGCAAAGCATCTAAATTGCCATCGGGCTTATCGTAACAAACGACTACTCCCATACGTCGATTCAATTTAGTAAATGGTTTTCCAAAAATACGAAGATAAGTATTAGGTTGTGAACAAACCAATTCTTCGCCACGATAACGTGGTTTCTCTTTGCTTGCTATAGGCGATAAAATAACAGCACTCGTGCCAATATGTTCCAATGTTATTCCGGGAATGGGCAACCCCAACACAGCATATAAGTGTAACTCGAATTCATTCAAGTTTTGCGTATTAGCCAATGTCACCATACCAGTATCGTGCGGACGAGGTGACAGTTCAGAAAAATACACACCATTTTCATGACTCAAGAAAAACTCTACCCCCCAGATGCCATATCCTGTCAATGCCTCTGTCACTTTTGCAGCCATTTGCTGAGCTTCTTCCAGATGCTCCGGTGCAATATGTGCCGGCTGAAAACTTTCCCGATAATCGCCTCCTTTTTGCACATGCCCGATAGGAGGGCAGAACAATGTTAGTCCGTTTTTCTGTGTGACAGTCAATAAAGTGATTTCACTATCGAAATGAATAAACTCTTCTACGATGATCTCTTTTATATCACCCCGGCTTCCTTCACATGCATACGACCAAGCATATTCCAAATCTTCTTCTCCTTTAACAACCGACTGTCCTTTTCCCGATGATGACATCAAAGGCTTAACAACACATGGGAAACCAACTTTTTGAGCAGCTTCTTTCAGTTCATCGAACGATTTGGCATAAAAATATTTCGCAGTCTTCAATCCTAATTCTTTAGCAGCCAAATCACGTATTGCCTTACGGTTCATAGTATAATTGACAGCACGGGCACTCGGTACTACTTGGATTCCTTTTTCCTCAAAATGATACAACCGCTCTGTACGGATTGCTTCTATTTCCGGAACGATAATATCGGGACGATGCTTTTCTATTACGCGATCGAGCGCATCGCCATCAAGCATATTAAATACTTCACAGGCATCTGCTACTTGCATGGCAGGAGCACCTGCATACGAATCACACGCTATTATATACTGTCCCAAACGTTGGGCAGCTATCACAAACTCCTTTCCTAATTCGCCGGAGCCGAGCAATAATATTTTCTTTGTCATACGATTAACTTTTTATACAAAGGTAGATATTTTATTCGGAATAAACGAACAAAAAACAACGGAATACATCAAACTACACCATAATCCCCTCGTTACTTTTCTCACAATTACCTTGTTCCAACTCCAGCAAGAAACGTTTCGTTTCAATACCTCCTGCATAGCCAGTCAACGAATGGTCACTGCCTATCACCCGATGGCACGGGACAATAATTGCAATCGCATTGGCTCCATTTGCATTGGCTACCGCACGTACCCCTTTCGGATTGCCCAACTGTTCCGACAATTCTTTGTAAGAAAGTACTTTCCCATATGGAATGTCCAATAACTGTTGCCATACATGCTGTTGAAAATCGGTCCCAACAAAAAGTAAAGGTATATCAAAATACCTTCTATTTCCATGGAAATACTCATCCAACTGGATTATTGTTTTCCGAATGACATCGGATGTTGCACTCTTGAAATCGGCATGCAAGTAAGTCTGCAAACGCTTCAAAACTCTTCCCGGATGTTTTTCTTCCGTCCAGCAACAAAGACAAAGTTGATCTTTAAAAGAGCCAATCCGTATATCGCCACACGGTGATTGATAACGTTGTACCAAAATTTTCTGTTGCATACGTATATATTTTCTTTTAAACAAATAATTATAACAACATAACAAAAATAGGAAATTTCAATATAGATATAAAACGATATACAAAATACGTCCAAACATTTCCACAAAAACATACTGATGTTTACAAAAAAAGCCGGCAACTTTTTATGAAAAGATGCCGGCAAAATCTCCTAAAAGATTCCTTATTTCAACAACTCGGACAATCTGTTATGCAATGCTTCTGCACTCAGATTGCGGGCTACAATTACACCTTCCTTATTTATCATAAATAATAATGAAGTTGAGTACAAAAAACAAGACCTACAACTACTGACAATATCCACAATAACACCAATGCCACCGTAACACTACGCGACATGGGACGCCATATTTTAAAATGTTGAAATATCAATTGCAACAACCCCATAATGGGAATTCCGGCAGCAAACAAGCCACAAACAAACATACCTACCACCCAATAAACAGGTATCTTGTTTAATATATTCCAATCAAACGCCGGTAGCGTCTGATATATATCTACAGGAACGCTTGCCAGCCATCCCATAGCAGCAAAAAGAAATACAACTGTTATAAACAATGCAACCAACAGGGACAACAACAATAAGATGCCCAATACGACCAAAAACAATTTGATAATAAAGCCGGCAATACGCACTATCGTATCACACAACCGAAGAAAAACGGAACGTGGTTTATCAAAATATACGTTTTCACCCGTTTGTTCAAACCCGTCTGTTACAGTTCGTCCTATATTTTCTACATTGATAGCCTTACCATGCATTTGAAGTTTCTCTGTAGCAGTACGTGCTAACGGGATAATAATCCATGCTATCAGGTAAACAATCAACAATCCCTGAACAAAAAGTCCGGCAATCAAAAACAGCAGGCGCAACAATACCGGCTCCCATCCGAAATAAGCTGCAACACCCGAAACAACTCCCCCCAAGATACGGTCATCCGGATTCCGGAACAACTTACGCTGTGCCTTCCAAGTATTGGTATCTGTTTCCGTATGTTTCTTCTCCGATTCGTTTTCTTCTTCGGCAAACAAATCTTCCGTTTTTCCCATACAAGTAATTACAGCTTCTACTTGTTTTACTGTTATAATTTGTATTCCATCGTTTATAAACCCATTGAACAACTCGGATATACGAGTTTCTATATCACACATTATTTCATCACCCCCTACTTCTCTCCGAAAATGAGAACGAAGATTCTTCAAATAATTATCGAGTAAAACGTATGCATCTTCATCGATGTGATAAACAATTCCACTCAAATTAATCGTTAATGTCTTTTTCATTATTATGATCTGTTATTAATTTAATCCGTAAATGATTTACTGTATCGGACAATTCATCCCACGCTGTTTGTAACTCATTTAAAAACAATTCACCTTTCGAAGTTAATTTATAATACTTACGAGGAGGACCTTGTCTTGATTCCACCCACTCATACGACAATAATTCATCATTCTTTAAACGAGTCAGCAACGGGTAAAGAGTCCCTTCAACTACAATCAATTTTGCTTCTTTCAAATCGGCTATTATATCAGAAGCATAAGAAGCCTCCCGATGTAATAACAATAAGATGCAATATTCCAGCATGCCTTTACGCATTTGAGATTTTACGTTGTCAACATTCATGTATTATACCTCCTTTCTTCTTTGCACAACACAAATATATGTATAATACAAATACATTGCATTACAAGATACTTGTATTTTAAATTATTTAACAAGCAAATTAAAATTTCCAATCCCAAAGAACCAAAAAAAGAAATAAATTTGTAAGAAAAACAAAGATTATGTTTACAATTAAAAAGGCAACTCTTGAAGATATTACACTAATCAACCAACTGGCATGGAGTGTATTTCCCGAAACTTATAAGAATATCTTAACAAAGGAACAAATCGATTACATGATGGACTGGATGTATTCGCCTGAAAACTTGAAGAAACAAATGACAGAAGAAGGACATATTTACTATATTGCTTACAAAGAACATGAAGCTGCCGGCTATGTTTCTATCCAACCGGAAGGCAAAGACCTTTTTCATTTACAGAAAATTTATGTAATCCCATATTACCAGAAAAGCCATTTAGGTAAACTATTGTTCCAACAGGCTATCAAAGCTATCAAGGAAATACATCCGGGACCTTGCCGAATGGAATTAAATGTAAATCGAGACAATCCGGCATTAGGCTTTTACAAACACATGGGAATGAGAAAAGTACGAGAAGGAAATTTTCCTATCGGTAATGGATATTATATGAATGACTACATCATGGGGCTTGATATCTGACATCGATGTCCAAACATATAGGCAGATGGTCACTATATCCGCCATGATATTTCATACCTTTATAAGTACGAAAAGGAGTCACTCCTCCATATTGTTCATCTTCTTCAAGTAAAAAAGGAAATACTAACCGGCATGCTTTTGCCGAATCTGTACAAAGAGCAGAAGAAGGAAGAAGCATACTTCCACTGACAATAAACTGATCAAGCATCCCCCATTCTCCTTTATATCGGTATGTCCCTCCTTGTTTCCCAGCCATCAAATTATACAATTTTGCTATGGACACCGAATCTCCGGATACCGGAACTGCCCCCAAAACCTCGGATACGGAACGACTGGATGGATAATCATTAAAGTCGCCCATAATAATAAAATAAGGATTTTGGCGAACTGAATATAATGAATCTATTTCCTGACGCAGGATATCAGCAACAAATAAACGATAGATTTCACTTTTTCGTCCTCCCGCACGAGACGGGAAATGACAGACAAAAACATCAAGTGTATCACCTGTTATGACCCGTCCGCTCACATGCAACAAGTCGCGTGTCGGTTTACGCTTAATCAAAGCAGAAGGTATACGGATGCTTCGCGAAGCAATAAAACGAAATGTGGCAGGCTGATAAAGTAAAGCCACATCAATTCCCCGTTCATCCGGAGAGTCTGTCATTACATACCTATATGCAGCATCACGCAATGGAGAATATTTTGTCAGTCCATCAAGGCAATAAGCATTCTCCACCTCGCATAATCCGACTAAATCGGGTACTTGATCATTTGATGCAGCCAATATCACCTTGGCTATTTTTACCATTTTCGACTGATATCGCTTCCAGTTCCAACCACGAACAGCATCTGGTAAGAACTCGTCATCCTGCTTCAAGGAATCATCACGAAAATCAAAAAAGTTCTCTACATTATAATGCATTACACGAAAAGGTTGCTGCGCCTTGATTTCACAGACAAAACAACACGCAACAACCCACAAACAAATGTATCTAAACAACAGTATCACGCTTTTACAGGGATATGAGCTAACACATCCACCAAATGACGCCAAAATTTATCGACTGTAGGAATCAGCATACGCTCATCGGGAGAATGTACTCCACGCAACGTAGGACCAAATGAAACCATATCGAGCGATGGACATTTTTCTAAAAACAATCCACATTCCAATCCTGCATGAATTGCTTTTACCTTAGGCTCTACATGAAACAAACGCTTATAACTTTCCACAGCTATGTTCAATATCTCAGAAGAAGGATTCGGCTTCCATCCCGGATAACCGTCGCCCGTAGTTACCGCAGCACCACCCAATAAAAAAGCAGAACTAACCATCATCGACATATCTTTCCGTGAAGAAAGAATTGAGCTACGTTGGCTGGTCACAACCATTATTTCTCCGTTCCCCTGCTTAATGGAAGCCAAATTTGAAGACGTTTCTACCAAACCCGGAATATCCTGACTCATGGCATACACTCCATTATGTACCGCATAAATAGAAAGCAAAAAACGTTTCATCTCCTTAGCGTCCATCACTTGTGCACAAGAAGACTCCGATTCCAATTCTATTTGTAAATTAGGCTCCGTTACAGCAAATTCGTTTTCAACATCCGACAAATAAATATTCAAATCTACACGTACAGCTTCTTTATCAGACATAGGAACAGCACACAAAGCGTATGCTTCACGCGGGATGGCATTATGCAAATTTCCACCATCAATTTCACACAAGCGAAGATCGTAATTCTGCATTAATTGCACCAAATAACGGTTCAATATCTTATTGGCATTTGCACGATTTTTATTTATATCATCCCCCGAATGTCCTCCTGTAAGTCCCTTTACAGTCACACGAAAAAAGAAATACCCTTCCGGAGCAGCAATCATCGAGCAAGGAAATTTAGCGGTTGTTCCGGCTCCACCTGCACAACCGATAAACAATTCACCCTCATCTTCCGAATCAAGATTTATCAATATGTCTCCATCCATAAAACCTTCTTTCATAGAAAAAGCACCGGTCAATCCAGTCTCCTCATCTACTGTAAACACACATTGGATAGGACCATGTTCTATATCATCAGAAGCTAGGATAGCCAATTCGGCTGCAATCCCAATACCATTATCAGCTCCCAATGTTGTTCCTTTTGCCCTCAACCATTCCCCATCAATATAAGTGTCTATCGGATCGGTCTCAAAATTATGTTGTGTATCATTATTCTTTTCACACACCATATCCATGTGTGATTGAAGTATGACTTTTTTTAAATTTTCCTTTCCCGGAGATGCCGCTTTTTCAATCAGCACATTACCAGCATCATCTGTTTTGGCTGAAAGACCGTGTTCTTTTGCAAAATTCAATAAATAAGTTCTGATTTTTTCTTCTTTTTTAGAAGGACGAGGAACTCGACAAACTTCTTCAAAATAATGAAAAACAATAGCAGGTTTCAATTCTGTTTTTTCCATAATCAATACGTTTTTTCTTCTACATCCGCAAAAATAAGTTAAAATACAACCTTATCAGGGATAATTGTTCTTTTTTTCTACATGCAAACTTTACTTTTCGTATGCAAAAAATATATATTTGCAGCACAAATTTAATAGAAATGCTTAAAATTATATCGTTTACTGTGTTAATAGTTGCAATTTGCATTGTACTATTATGCGTGAAAATTCTTTTTCAAAAAAACGGACGTTTCCCCAACATGCATGTAAGTGGGAATAAGGCATTGCAGAAAAAGAAAATCGGTTGTGTACAATCACAAGATAGAGAGGCGCGGCGGATAAACCCACACGCTATTGCCGAAAGAAAAAAATAATGCACATATAAAAACAAATAGAAAATAAACTTAATAATAAACCTATTATGAAAAAAAAGAAGTATATTCTGAACGGATGCATAGCACTAACCATGATGCTCATGTTGATTCAATGTACACAACCTAAGGCAAATGAAAGTGAAAAAGAATCTCCAGTTGCTACTACAGGTAGTACAAATTTAAAAATAGCTTATGTTGAGATAGATTCTTTACTCACCAAGTACCGTTATTGGAACGATTTGAATGAACTGATGATCCAGAAAGAGGAAAATATCCGTACTACGCTAAATGAAAAAGCCAAGGATTTGGACAACGACATGAGAGAATTTCAACGTAAATTGGAAAACAATGGATTTGTCAGTCGTGAACGTGCAGAACAGGAAAATTTACGCATTACCCAAAAGCAACGCGATTTACAAGAATTACAAGAGAAACTGACCAATGAACTACAGGCAGAAAACCAAAAAATCAGTCTTCAACTGCGCGATTCGATTAATTCGTTCCTTAAAATTTACAACAAAGACAAAGGCTACGATTTCATTATAAGCAATACAGGATTCGATAATTTGCTATATGCTAATTCGGCATACAATATTACTCAAGAAATTGTTGATGGTTTAAACGCACGTTATACACCAAGCGAAAAGAAATAAAACAAAACAAAAACTACCGTTCCCTATAATTAAGAACGCTATTTATGAAACTGCCTCAAGTAAAAATATTGAGGCAGTTTCATTTTTTTCTACGAAAACTTCACTACTTGATAAACAAAATCAAAAAATTTATCGTTATCTTTATATCAAAACGTCATAAGAAATTTATGGAAACACTCTCAGATTTAATAAATTCGTCAGTTCTTGTTTTAATTGATATCTACGCCGATTGGTGCGCCCCTTGCAAAGCCATGGCACCAGTTTTAAAACAACTGAAAGAAAAACAAGGAGATGCTATACGCATCATAAAAATAAACATTGATAAAAATCCGCAATTTGCCAGTCAGTATGCCATCAATTCCGTTCCAACACTGATGATTTTCAAAAGCGGAAAACAACTATGGAGACAAAGTGGTGCCATGAGTTTAAACGAACTGAATACCATTGTCGGAATGTTTAAATAATAAAGATTACTTTACTTTTTTCTTATAAATTTCTGCACGGTCTAATACATCGTGCACAAAATTGTATGTCTCTGTTCCGCGAAAATACCCATTTTTACATACAGGATCCTGATAATATTCTTCGTTGCTTTTCAGCAATATATAATGTGAGACATTATGCTCCCATACATAAGGATTACAACCATACTTTTCTGCCAAAGCCATTGCATCTGTTATATGTCCATATCCGGCGTTGTAAGCAGCCAACACAAACTTTATCCGTTCCTGCTCATCGGGTATTTTAGCAAAAAGTTCCTGCAAATGGGTTATATATTTTATTCCACCTTTAAGGCTTTCTTCCGGGTCTTGTTCTTTCCCGGGAGGAACTCCCATGGCACGAGCCGTAGCAGGCATCAGCTGCATCAACCCGCAAGCACCCGCCCACGAAACAACATTCGGATTGAAATTTGACTCTGCATATACCAATGAAGCCAACAAACGCCAGTCCCAATTTATTTCTTTCGCATACTTTTTAAATAAATCATCGTAAGGAGATATTCTATCTCCTTTCAACGACAAAATCATTCCTGATGTAAAACGTTTGTTCAACTCAAAATAACGCTTTGCACTTGCCTTGAATTCTGGAGAATTAATATTCTCTTTATGCCATTTATCGGCTGCCTCTGCAAGCAAAGGAGAAGTCTTACGAACAGCCCACGATGCCCGCTGGTCAAAACTAATAACTAAGCCGACGTCTAAATTCGGATAATAAGTACGGTTAATATTGGCTTCCTCGTTAGTGGCTACGGTATAACTTATTTTACCTTCCGACACCCATATTATTAAATCTTCCACTGATACACTATCCGAACTGACTGTATGGATACGAATCCCTCCTCCTAATTCTTCATTCAAATGAATCAACCGATCATTGTATTTCCCTTGTATAACATATATATCCTTACCAATCAACTGAGTCACATCAGTCAAGGCATTTGCCCCTTTTCTTTGAACTATCACCTGATGTGTAATATTTTCTTCCCCACAATAGATTAAACTATCTTTCCATTCCGGAGTTACTTCCAAATTGTATGCAATCATATCTCCTTCTCCCCGCAACAGGCAACGTACCATTTCAGATGTATTATTCACAACTTTCAGTTTCATCTTTAACCCTAACGACCGGACAAATTGTTGAGCCAACTCATACTGAAAACCCATCGAATCTCCCCGATAATTAAAATAAGAGGTAGAGCTATTAGCTGTAAGTACAACCAATTCTCCTTTCTCTTTCAAATCGGGCAAATCAATATTTACCTCACCTCCAACTACAGTTCGACGTTCTGTACACGACATCAATATACAAACGGCACAAAATATGATAACCCCCCAAAGCTTCATCGTGCAATAATTTTCTCTATATACATTTTCAATATTTCTATTGCTTTCTCATTATGACCTCCTTGAGGGATAATTAAATCGGCATATTGCTTTGCCGGTTCAATAAATTCTTGATGCATTGGTTTCAAAACCTTCACATAACGCTCCATCACAGCTTCTGCAGTTCTTCCCCTCTCAACGACATCACGCTGAATAACTCGAATCAAACGTTCATCCGGATCGGCATCCACAAAGACTTTCAAATCCATCTGTTTACGCAAACGTTTGTCGCTTAACGCTAAAATCCCTTCTATTATAACAACTTCACGAGGTTCTGTATGCAATGTTTCTTTTTGTCGAGAACTTGTCAAATAAGAATAGACAGGCTGTTCTATTGCTATCCCTTGTCGAAGCATTTCCACTTGTTGGGAAAGCAAATCCCAATCGAAAGCATTAGGATGGTCAAAATTTATATTTTGACGTTCTTCTATTGGTATATGGCTGCTGTCTTTATAATATGAATCCAATGAAAGTAATGCGACTTCCCCTACCGGAAAACTGTCGACAATCTTTCTTACCACAGTCGTTTTTCCAGAGCCTGTTCCTCCGGCAATACCGATAATAATCATGATTTATTCTTTAATATTAGGTAGTTAATTTTGACAAAAATACCAAAATCCATGGAATAATCTCTGAAAACTATAGAATTGTTAAGCAATAATAGTTGAAACTTTCCCTGTCATTATTATGAATTCATTTTTATATTACTCTTTTCCGGCCTCCATAATCGCACCTTCATTTCTCTATTATTCATTCTATGAATACATTTTATATATAGGAACGACAGTACACGTTGCATCAATGCATATTCTAACTTTATAAAAGGAAGTATGAACTTCCATTACTCATATAATTTGCCAATAAACAATACCATATTCCAAACATTCCAAATGAAATAAAAATAAAAAAAGCCCCTTTTCACAAAGAAGCTTTTTTAAGTTTTCAATAGGTATTAGTTTTTTTTAAGGTAAAAAGATTGTTTTCAGGATAACGATACAAAGATGACTCCCTTTTTTGAAAAAAACAAATTAAAATATATGTTTTAAAATATGTTTTTGCGATTTTCGCTTATTAACATCTCTTTTTTTAGCTTTTTTATACATTTATCAAGACCCCATCATTTTAATATAGCCATCTTAATCTTTGTATATGCCCCTTACAACTGTTCACACTCTTGCAACCAAAGTGTTACATTTGCATCGCTTGGCATACGCCAATCTCCACGAGGACTTAGAGAAACCGAACCTATTTTCGGACCATCAGGTAAACAAGAACGTTTAAACTGTTGACTAAAAAAACGGCGATAAAAAATAGTTAACCATTTCTTTATAGTCTCTTTATCGTACACAGGACAGAAAGCCTTCTCTGCCAAATAAAATATTTTTGCAGGACGGAAACCAAAACGTAAAATATAATACAAAAAGAAATCGTGCAATTCATAAGGGCCCACAATATCTTCCGTTTTTTGCTGGATGTTTCCATCTACATCTGCAGGTATTAATTCCGGACTTATAGGTGTATCTACTATATCAAGCAATGTTTCACAAGAAATTTGATCGACACTCGTACGTGCGACCCATGTTACCAAATATTTTACCAATGTTTTAGGAATGCCTGCATTCACACCATACATTGACATGTGATCGCCATTATAAGTAGCCCAACCTAATGCTAATTCCGACAAATCGCCTGTACCAATTACCAATCCACCAACCCTATTAGCATAATCCATTAATATCTGCGTACGTTCGCGTGCTTGTCCATTCTCATAAGTAACATCATGAACAGATATGTCTTGTCCTATATCATTAAAATGCTGTATGCAAGCATCACGGATACTTATTTCTTTCACAGTAACATTCAATGAACGCATCAAACTCAATGCATTATGATAAGTCCGATCGGTTGTTCCAAATCCCGGCATTGTAATGCCAATGATCCCGCTTCTGGAAAGCCCCAACTTATCGAATGTCTTTACGCATACCAATAAAGCCAACGTTGAATCAAGCCCTCCCGATATTCCTAATACAACAGTACGACATCCCACATGTGTCAATCTTTTTGCCAAAGCTGCAACTTGAATTGAGAAAATTTCTTCACAACGGTCTGTTAAAACATCCCCATTCTCAGGAACAAACGGATGTGTAGCAATCTGTCGTGTCAATTCAAAAGTTTCCGGAGAATGCAACTCTATAGGAACACGCATTACTTTGTCCTCTTTATAATATTGCTTACTTGCTGTAAATGTTGTATTTACCCTCCGCTCTCCACGTAAACACTCCACATCTATTTCACTTACCACCAACTGCTTTTCAAAAGAGAAACGATCGGATGCAGACAACAATGTCCCATTTTCATAAATCAATGCATTACCTGCGAAAACAACATCTGTCGTCGATTCCCCAAATCCGGAAGATGCAAACACATATCCCGACAAACAACGTGCCGACTGTTGTGCAAGCAATGAACGCAAATAAGTATGCTTCCCTATGTTTTCCGTATCGGCCGACAAATTAAAAATAATATCTGCTCCTTTCAACGCAAGAATAGAACTTGGGGGTATAGGCGCCCATACATCTTCACATATTTCTATTCCAAAACAAACTTCAGCACACTCGAATACAGCACGATTATTTACCGGTACCGACTGACCACATAAACGGACCATCGTGCCATCGGTGCAAATAGAAGAAGAAGCAAACCAACGCTGTTCGTAAAATTCTTTATAATTAGGTAAATAGGTTTTAGGAACAACACCTAAAATTTTTCCTTTATATACGACTACAGCACAATTCATTAACGATGATTCTACTGAAACCGGTATGCCTATAATAGAAATCACATTCAGCTGACGAGTCTCACCCAATATCTGCATCAATGCTATTTCTGCCTGTTCAAGCAGCAATACCTGCGAAAACAAATCGCCGCATGAATAGCCTGTAATGGATAGTTCCGGAAAAGCAATTATCTGGATGCCTTGCGCCTCGGCTACATTAAGCAGCTCTATTATCTGTTGCGCATTAAATGAGCAATCTGCAACTTTCACACCCGGAATAGCTGCTGCTACTTTAATAAAACCAAACTTCATACAAATTTGTTATTATGATATGCAAAGGTAAAAATATTCCGTAGCAGAAAAGAAAAAAAGCCTTTTTTAACTTTTTCATCTGAAAGAATGTTTTTATATTTGCCAACGAAATAAAATTGAAATAATTACAAATATAAAAACAATAAAATGAACGCTTACGAATATTTACTTGATTACAACATTAAACCATCCGTACAGCGCATTGCCATAATGGACTATCTTTTAAAACATCAAACGCATCCATGTATCGATGAAATTTACATGGCTGTCAATAAAGATATTCCCACCCTATCGAAAACAACCGTATACAATACTTTAAAATTATTTATAGAACATGGTGCTGCACGTATGTTAACCATAGACGAACGTAATGTTTGTTTCGATGGGAATGTTTATCCACATGCACACTTTCAATGTTCTAAATGCGGAACAATATATGATGTTCCACTATATACCGAAATAAAAGAAATCGCTACACTGAAAGAAAATGGATTTGACATTGAAGAAACTCACTTTTATTACAAAGGTGTATGCGCTGAATGTAAAAAGAAAATGAAAATGAACTGAGTATAACTATTTTTTTAATTAATAACTAATTAAACACTTTTGACTTATGAAAAAATTTATCTGTACAGTATGTGGTTACATTTATGAAGGTGAAACAGCTCCGGCACAATGCCCTTTATGTAAAGCTCCTGCTTCAAAATTCAAAGAATTGACTGAAGATGCTAACGGTCTGACTTTTGCTGACGAACACGTAATCGGTGTTGCCAAAGGTTGTGACGAAGAAATGATCAAAGACTTAAACAACCATTTCATGGGCGAATGTACTGAAGTAGGCATGTACTTGGCAATGAGCCGCCAGGCAGATCGTGAAGGATATCCTGAAGTTGCAGAAGCATTCAAACGTTATGCATGGGAAGAAGCGGAACATGCTTCTAAATTTGCAGAATTATTGGGCGACTGTGTATGGGATACCAAAACAAACTTGGAAAAACGTATGAACGCAGAAGCTGGTGCTTGCGAAGACAAAAAGCGTATTGCTACCCGTGCTAAACAACTGAACTTGGATGCTATCCACGATACAGTGCATGAAATGGCAAAAGATGAAGCGCGTCATGGCAAAGGATTTGAAGGATTATACAAAAGATATTTTGGTAAATAAATTATAACCTGCGCAAAAACAAATAAAAAGATGCTGGGATTTGAAAAAAATCCCAGCATCTTTTTTAAGAATCGTCTTCAGACTATTTTAATCCAAACCAGGCTTTGGATAGCGGCACTCTGCATCATCTAAAACCAAAACCCAATCCAATAATTCTCCTTTTGCCGGAGGCGCAAATTCTCTTTCTTTTTTATCATTTACAAATGTACCAATCTTCGTGGCACGACCATTTCGGGGATTATACCACCATGCTTTTATCTTTTCTCCTTTTATTACATTCAAATTTACTTTAAAGGCTCTCCCAACCGGAACATAGATCATTGCATACGTTCCCTCTTCATCTCGTGTAGCTACAAATCGATAACGACCTTCCCCCGGTACAGAAGTTGCAACCTTATCGGTTACAATAATAGAAGAATCGGGTATGCGAGAGAAAAACGGACGCGATTCTATCAGTTTCTTACCATACACCACTTGTGAAGCCCCCGGCTGATCAAGGGCTTCTTTCCATGTCATCAAAGGATTATTAATAGGGTTTCTTCCTTTTTTTGTATCATACATTTGCCATATCGAATGATGCCCGTATGTATATCCACAAGCACCATTAAACAAATCCCAATACATAGTGCGTCGTATATCTGCCGAAACCGAATGTCCTAATTTCTGGGGATTAAAACTTATCGGATGATCTTCATACAAAGGCTCTCCATCGACAACCGGCTTCACAGGCAACAAATTATAATCATCAAGCGTTTTGCTATATACATCGGTATAATCGACAGTATGCCCATTTTGCCGCATGTTGAAATCTAACCATTCATCATTATGGAACCATTGTGACGACCCAGATTGTCCTGTAGGATGGAAACTTATCAATTGTCTGTCGCCACACCATTTCCTTATGCCTTTAGCCATTGCTCTTATAACATTTTTCTGTGTTTCACTTTGAATATTTCTGTCGCCACCCAAAATCCAAATAACATATTTATCTTTATAACGCTGCCCTATAAACTCTCCATATTTTTCTGCGTTTTCTACTGTAAAAAGAGGTTTATTACCGTTTTCACTAAAATTGTCATGCCAATATCTCCCCCACGTAGGCAATAGTCCAACAAACATACCCAATTCATTTGCCTTATCTACAATAAAATCCACATGATCCCAATAATCATTATCAGCCCCTTCCTTTACACACGGACGAGAAGGATCATAATCGCACAAAGGTAAATGCCCATAAGCATTTGGTACTTTATAACCATCCACTTCCGACAATGCAACTGCTTGTATCACAGTAAACCCTTTCTTTGCCCTATCTTCCAAATATTCAACAGCCTCTTCACGGTTTAAACGATGAAAAAGTTCCCACGCAGTATCGCCCAAATAAAAAAAAGGAGTATGGTCTTCATGCATCAAGAAACGATGATTTTCTGAAATCATCAATCGCCCATGAGTAAAATCAACAGGCTTCTCATGCTCTCTTCCCCAACCTAATTGGAAAAACGACAACACAAACAATAGAAATATGCATCTAAACATAGTAAAAAGATTAAGTATTTAAACAAAAATAGGCTATCTTTTCGTGAAAAGATAGCCTATTACTATTTTTAACAACTATTAGTTCTGTGATGCAGAATCGCTAACCTCAGTGGAAACCCCTGTTGATTCGCTTTGCGGAGCTGCAAATCCCGGTGTATTCAATGGGTTAGTACCTTGCTCTTCTACAGCTTGCTCCATAATCACAGAAGAAGCTTCCGTTGTACCCGGAAGAACATAAGCTGTTGCAACACTCAATACAACCATAAAAATAGCTAATCCCCAAGTCAGCTTTTCAATAAAATCTGTTGTTTTTCTTACTCCCATAATCTGGTTGGATGCTGCAAAACTCGAAGCAAGACCTCCACCTTTTGAATTTTGTATCAACACAACAAAACACATCAATACCGATGCAAGAACAATTAATCCTACTAATAATAAATACATTTTCTTTATTTTGATTTAGCGTTAATAATCAATTTCTCTAAAAATCTTATTTGGTCTGCAAAATAAGTATTTTTTTTCGGATATTTCAAATTTAATTTTTTAATAATTTCAAGAGCTTTTTCATAACGATGCTGTCTTACATAGATTTTTGCCAATGTCTCTGTAAAATATGTTTCATCAATTTCATCATCTATTCCTTCCACCTGCGTCGTAATTTCCTCCGATTTTTCATCACCTACCCAATGGCTTTCTTCACTATGGCAATCTTGATTTTTTCCAAAATTCCCTGAAGCTATTATAGGGGATAACTCCGATTCCCCTTCAAGGAACTTATCTATTAAATCATGTCCCTTTAACAAGGCTCTATCACTACCTTCAACTTCCATTGATTCCAACATGTCTGTATAATCAACTTCTTGGCTTGTCATCGACAATTTATTCTTACCATTTGACTGTTCTGATTGATTCGACAAAAAACGATCTATCAAATCTAATGTTCTATCCGAAGAGATGATGCCACATTGTTCGGCTGTTTCATATCCTTTTATGGCAAACAAATCTCCTCTAACATAATAAAACAGAATGCTTAAATCTGCAATATAAGGTGCATTCTTTGCCAATTCAATATCAAATTCTACACGACAAAGAGAAAACAAATTCCGTAGATAAATCAAACGAGCCGTCTGAAAATAAGGATATTGCACTATACAACTACGCAACTCTTCCAAGCTGTCTTCATTCAAATATTCCGGATGTAAAATCCAATCCTGTAAATGTTGCAAAACCATTCCAATTACCAGTTTGCGACTGTTGCATTAAATATTTGCTCTACAATTTCGTCAATCATCTGATCTACAAGTTCCTCTTGAACTGAAGCAAGCTGCTGACTTGCCGTATATTCACGACTTGCAGAAAATTGCTGCTCAAAATCTTCTGTATGATTAGTATTATTTACAAAACGCACATTAACAGTCATTCTCAACTCAGCCATTGTAGAATAACCATCCGACCCAACACCTTTATTATATGCATCATACTTTGTTATTTCACCAGCCAATTCTAAATCACCACCCTGTCGAACTTGTTTCAAACGAGTTTGTTGCATAAAAATATCTTGCAAAGCCGTATTAAACATCGATTCCATAGGTCCCCAAACAAAAGCATCCGACCGATTAGGAAAATTTTCAAAAGAAATAGTTTTTACCTTATCATAATTAATGGAAGCCCCATTGAATTTATATGAAACCGTACATGCCGCAAAAACACATACCACAGCAAAAATAGTTAATATACCTCTTACTTTTCTTTTAATCAAGCCCATATTCTTTTATTTTACGATAAAGTGTTCGCTCCGATATTTTTAAATCCTGTGCTGCATTTTTACGTTTTCCATGATGTCGCTCAAGAGCTTTACGAATCATTTCTTTTTCAACATCATCCAACGACAAATTTTCTTCAACATATTCCTCTGTATCTTGTACTCCGGGACTCTCAACATGGGTAACTTTTATTGGTTCTATTGGAGATACAGAAGACAATGAAGTATTCATTTCCGAAACCGGTGTTGATACTACCACCGAAGGGTCTCGAACAATGCTAACCTGATTCTGAAGATAATGGGCTGGAACCTCTGTATGTATTTTCCCATTCATAATATCGTGTACCAATTTCTTCAATTCCGTCACATCGCGCCTCATATCAAACAAAACTTGATATAATATTTCCCTTTCACTTTCAAATCCTTTCCCTGTTCTTCCATTTTTCGTCCCTAACAAAGCAGGATATTGTGAAACAGATTGCTCCGGCAAATAATTTTTAAGAATATCTTCCGTTATTTCTCTACTTGTTTCAATAATAGAAATTTGCTCTGTTATATTTTTTAATTGCCGCACATTTCCCGGCCACGAATAATTTACCAATAATTGCTTTGCACCTTCAGTCAACTGAATAGGTGGCATGTGATATTTATCTGCAAAATCGGTTGCAAATTTGCGAAATAACAACACTATATCATCAGACCTCTCACGCAACGAAGGCACTTTTATAGGCACCGTATTTAAACGATAATACAAGTCTTCTCTAAACCGCCCTTCCGCTATTGCATCTGCAAAATTCACATTTGTTGCAGCAACAATACGAACATCGGTTTTCTGAACCTTCGATGATCCCACCTTTATATATTCCCCCGATTCTAAGACACGCAACAAACGTGCTTGAGTGGAAAGTGGCAACTCTCCTACTTCATCTAAAAAGATAGTGCCTCCATTTGCTTCTGCAAAATAACCATTCCTATCACTAATAGCCCCCGTAAATGCACCTTTTTCATGTCCAAACAATTCAGAATCGATTGTCCCTTCAGGAATAGCTCCACAATTAACAGCTATATAAGGTCCATGTTTCCTTCTACTAAATTGATGGATAATTTGCGGAAAACTTTCTTTCCCTACCCCACTTTCTCCCGTTACCAATACCGAGAGGTCTGTTGGAGCAACCTGCATTGCGATATCAATAGCCCGATTTAAGCCATCAGCACTTCCAATAATGCCAAACCTTAATTTTACGCTTTGTATTTCTGATTTCACCATTTCTATCTGCCTCTTATCCTAATGACAAAGTTACAAAAAGTTTATCACTCCGCGCAAATTTAGTTTCAATTAAAATACTGTACGAATCATAAAACGAATACCCCATTTATTTGCTGTTGGCAATTCATTATAATTCAAACGGCGTACATACTCCACATGTAAAAGCTTAAATATATTATGTATACCTGCAGCTATTTCAACATAAGGTTTCTTCCTATCCATCACATTACTTGAATAAAAATAATTTCCGCTTCCATCGTAATGTCCCGGAAACATCATCAAGACATCATCGTTATTATTTCTTGCCAGAAAAGGATTATTTTTATCAGTCAAGGTGCCCCATAAACATTTCACACTAACAAACTCACGCCATTTCAATTTTTTCAACAATGGGATTCTATTAAATAATTTACCTTGCATATTCCAAGAAACATCCAATGAGGCATATCTATCGTTCAAGAACTCCATATTATTAATCAAATTGAATGTATTATCTTGAATGATATACGACAAATTTGCCGCAGGCATAATTAATAATGGGAATGGCACTTTATTCCACTGAATCCCCCCTTTTAATGAGGTATCGATATTTCCCCACGAATTAAGCCACCATCTCTTATAAAAAGATATCTCACTCATATTATAAGAGTAGTCCGAGCCCAAAATTCCTTTTACTCCCAATGTATGCTGAACTGTAAACACAGGAGCATCCAAATTTATAGGCAACCGGCGTTGCTTTGTATTCACAAACGTTTCTCCCGGAGCATACCGTAAACCTACAGACAACTCGGCAACCGAGAAGTCATGCACATTATAAGGAGATTGAACCCACTGATTCCCTGTCAATCGCCCATTAACAATGTCTTGCTGCAACAAGTTTTCTCCTGCCATCGTACGATAAAACAATTTTCCGCAGGGAGCATAATTAGAGTGCTTCAGAATAAAAGTTGTTTTCAATCCGGTTTCTTTTTCAAGCTCATATTTTATACTTGCCGTCCGCTCATAATTATATTGATCAACATCTGTAACTTTCAACGATGTAAAAACATTATCTTTATCTGTTCCCATAAACTTATCCGATGGCAACATATTATCATACGAATATGAAAGTGTCAACGAATTGATAGGATATTCTCTTGGCAAATATTCTTTCTTATTGAATGAATATTCCACTTCACCTTTATATTTCGACTTCTGGTCTTTAAATCCATACGCATAATATCCGCGTAAAAACAAATGGGGATTCAGATTTGCCGTTGTCTGAGCAGAAGCCCGCAAACGCAAACCGTCTATATAATTACTCGAAATCATTGTGTTAATAGGTCCTATATCAACTTTACTCGGACGATCTTTGGTGCCTGTTTCCACAAAGTTTTCGATAAAGGCTCTTGCCACAAACATGATATACTTAAAACCTTTTATTTTACTTAAATTATCAACAAAATTATTCATCTTTTGTTCCGACTGCGTCAAGTCTTCTTGACGATATGTATTCCAAAAGGCATCATCACGCATCATAGCATTTACTTCTTTAATCTCATTACCTTTTCGTTTAAAAATACTTTTCGGTATTTCCTCAAAACCAAAATCAGAATATGTTGTTGTTCGCCGAACTTGAAATGAGCCCAATAGTTTCCGTAAATATGACAACTCACAAACCATATCATCTTCCATCAACACCCATTCCCCGGTAGAAAGTTCACCAAACTTTTGCTCTATAATCATCTCATCTACAAAGTTGATGTCACTCTTTTTAGGAAGATTCAGTATGCATTTTTTCACCCGAAACGTAGAATCGGCCAAAATATATAAGTTACCGGCAAATCCGAAATCTTGTGAATTATTAGGGACAAACGACAAATGAAAACATTTATCACGGTCTACATAGGTCGTATCCATTATATAATATCTATAAAAATTTATACCGGCCTTCGAAACAGGGCTATCAAATGGATATTGCAAGAACCGGAAATTATCGTCATAAATGTTAATATCCTGAAATACATCTTTCAGTACTGTCGTAAGCATATCGCCCGTACTGAACAATTCGTTGATTCCCGAAGAATTCAACCCTTTAATAATATTTTTCTCACTATGAGGATCTTTCCGATATACTTTCTCCGTCACTGTTTCATCGACCGATATAGGCAAGATATTTTTCCCTGTAACATTACAAACCTCTACCTGATCTTTCAAAAAGGGATATTTTTTAAACAACTTCGATTCATTTATTGAGTCGACCGTTATATTGTTTAAAGAGAATGTTATTTTCTGATATTTCGTATAACGATAATAATCATTAAGGCTTAAATCGCTGGCTTTCTTTGCGTTTATAACCTTTTTCATCAATTCAACTGCCGGATTGTTTTTTCGAGAATATTTCTCTTTTTTAGGTTCAACCACAACCTCATCAAGCATTATATCGGTTCTCATTTCAACATTCAGTTCAGTTGTTTTATCGGATATTTTTTTTACAACCGTATTGTAACCTACTATTGAAAATGTCAATTCGTTCATTCCGGAACGATATTGTATCGAATATTCTCCATCTATATTGGTAACAACACCAACTTTCTTATCCTCGTAAACTATATTTACGTATGGCAATGGTTCTCCTGTATCTGCATCTGTTACAACACCATAAATTTGTGCAGACAATTGCCCCACCCATAGAAACAAAAAAATAAAAAAGAAAAAAATATGCTTTTTTACCATATATACTGTCGATTACCACCAAATGCCTGTCCATATCCAGGTACAAACAAATATTTATCAAGTTGTAAAAATACTGCACAGATTTGTTTTCCACAAATTTGTTATTCTAAAAAAGAGAATCTTACCTTTTTTTATGAATTATAGAGTATATCTCATATAAAAAATAAGACCAGACTGAAACTTTTTAGTCAGTCTGGTCTTATTTCCAATTAAGGATATTATCTTATTCTTTCCAAATCAATCAATTTCTTCGTCTGCTTCATATCCGCCCATCTCACGAATAGCGTTTTTCAGCATAACGTATTGTTGGAACAGATGATTAATCGGAACTTCATTTTGAGCGTAATCATGCATCGGGCTTTTCAAGAAGAAACTCAAGAAACGCTGGATACCATAACGCCCTGCACGAGCAGCCAAATCACTTAACAGAACCAAGTCTAAACATAAAGGAGCTGCAAGAATTGAATCACGACACAAAAAATTAATCTTAATCTGCATTGGATAACCCATCCATCCGAAAATATCGATATTATCCCATCCTTCTTTGTTATCATTACGAGGCGGATAATAATTAATACGCACCTTATGATAATAATCCGTATAAAGATCTGGTTGGTTCTCAGGAACTAAAATAGATTCCAACGTAGACAATTTGCTTACCTCTTTCGTATGGAAATTGGCAGGTTCATCTAAAACCAAGCCATCACGATTTCCTAAAATATTAGTAGAGAACCATCCGGACAAGCCTAAGCAACGGGTTCCGATAATAGGAGCAAATCCCGATTTCACCAATGTCTGTCCAGTCTTGAAATCCTTTCCGGCAATAGGCAATTTTGTTTTTTCTGCCATTTCCCACATAGCCGGGATATCGACTGTTGTGTTTGGAGCACCCATGATGAAAGGAGCACCTTCTGCCAAAGCTGCATAAGCATAGCACATGGACGGAGCGATGTGTTCACAATCGTTCTCTTTCATGGCTTTCTCCAAAGCAGCCAATGTCCCGTGTTTTTCCATACAAACAGGAACATAAATTTCTGTGGAAGCAGCCCACAAAACGACAAGACGGCTACAATGATTTTTTTCCTTAAAATCACGGATGTCCTTACGTAAAGCTTCTACCATTTCCCAGCGTGTAGCACAGTCTTTTACATTGTTGCCATCCAAACGTTTTGCATAGTTATGATCGAAAGCGGCTTTCATAGGAACAATTTTTTCCAATTCGTCTTTTACCGGATTAATATCTTTCTCCTTTAAGACTTCACAATTGATAGCCGATTCGTAAGCACTTGCCGGATATACATCCCATGCACCAAAAACAATATCGTTTAAATCGGCCATTGGAACAATTTCGTTATAATGAAGATACTTTTTGTTTGCACCTCTTCCTACACGAATTTTATCATATTGTGTCATTGATCCAACAGGTTTTGCCAACCCTTTACGAACCATTAAAACACCCGTCATGAAGGTAGTTGCAACTGCACCTAAACCAACACACAACACTCCCAGTTTCCCGGTTGCCGGCTGTACATTCATTTTTTCCATTGTAGTTTGTTTTTCTATTTCGTTTTTTTATTTAAATAACAAAGTTCCATATTTAGCGTGTAAAGTTACAAGTTTTTTGCTGATTAATATCTTTTTTATACAACTTTTCTTTAAAATATAAAGAAAAGAACAGAATTACAGGAAAAAAGAGAAAAAAGGGACAAAAAAATAATGGAATAAACAAGAAAACACGATGGCGTTTCTTAAAAAGCTCATCGCATTCAATTGACTTTTTCTTCATATTTCATCTAAAAGACAATGAAAATAAAAAAGAATTTATTTTTTTGTATTTTTGCACCCAGATTAATAAAATTTTCACATGATTGACATTTGCTGCATCGGACATATCACACTCGATAAAATTGTCACTCCACAAAATACGGTTTACATGCCGGGAGGAACTTCTTATTATTTCTCTTACGGTATGTATCACTTAAACAAAAACAGTAATTACAAACTCATCACATCGTTAGCCCCCAGCGAATATCATTTCATCAACGAATTAAAAGAAAAAGGCCTTGACATAGAAGTTTATCCCAGCCGGCATACTGTTTTTTTTGAAAATACTTATTCGGAAAATCAAAATAACCGTAGCCAACGGGTTTTGGCGAAAGCCGATCCATTTACCATCCAAGAACTACAAAAAACAGAAGCTCGCTTTTTTCATTTAGGAAGTCTGCTTTCCGATGATTTTTCTTTAGACATTATCAAGTATTTATCAAAGAAAGGCACTTTATCGGTCGATGCACAAGGATATTTACGAACTGTAAAAGGAGAAACGGTATTCGCTACCGATTGGGAAGAGAAACGAGAAGCACTGACTTATATCGATATTCTAAAAGTCAATGAATATGAGGCTTCCATGATTACCGGATGTTCCGACTTTTTTGAAGCAGCATCTTTACTTGCACGATGGGGTGTCAAAGAGGTACTACTGACGTTAGGAGACCAAGGGTCTATCGTCCATGCCAATGGAAGATTTTATAAAATCCCGGCATATCCACCTCATCAGGTCATTGATGCAACAGGATGTGGAGATACTTATATGTTAGGTTATCTATATATGCGCAACAAAGGAGCTTCTTATGAAGAAGCCGGATGTTTTGCCGCTGCTTTGTCGACCATCAAATTAGAGAAGTCGGGACCATTTTGCGGAAATGAGAAGGATGCAATGAAAATCATTCAAGAAAGTAACATAGAAGTTAAAGTATACGAATAGCCAAAAAACGCTATCTCTTTATCAACTCACCGAAAATTTATCATGAACTGAATAACATTTTACGAGCGTATAACCAGACTACAACAAACGCAATGCCTGGCACAATAAATGCAGTAACCATCGTTGTGCAATCGGCTATATATCCCATCAACAAAGGTCCTATAACTCCTCCAACAGGAGACATCATCAGAAAAGATGATGCACGCTTCGTATGGTTCCCCAAATTTCTTAATGACAAAGCAAATATAGTAGGAAACATAATCGACTCAAAAACATATCCGCAGAGCAATGCCACAAGAGATACAATTCCTATGTCAAACAAAACAACCAATGTTGTCATTACTGTTCCAGACGCACAGATAAACAACAAAACTTCTGCACGAATGCACCGCATAATCCAACTTCCAATAAAACGCCCAGCCATGAATAAGCTCAACCCACCAAAAGATAACACGAGCGACGCATTACGGGCATTCATCCAGTTTTGTTCTACTACATAATTGATAAAGAAACTATTTATTGAAATTTCTGCAATTTCATAAGCCAACAAAGCTATCAGACCAAAAATAAAAAGCCGATGGGTCCACAGGCTTTTCCCTTCTTTTATCGGTTCTGTATTTTCCGCAAGTTCTATCTCAGGCAACTTAACACGGGAAAAAACAAAGGCTACAATCAATACGATAATTCCTATGCAAACGTACGGAACGGCAATATTTCCACTTCCTGTCTGGGAATCATTATGAAAAAGTAAAAGTCCTGTCAATAAAGGAGCACAAATACATCCTAATCCGTTAAAAGATTGTGCAAAATTCAACCGGCTGGCAGCCGTTTCTTTCGAGCCTAATTCCGTGACATAAGGATTTGCTGCGGTCTCTAAAAAAGTCAAACCACAACCTATTACATACAATGCTATCAAGAAAGCATTAAACGAAGCAAGCCACTGCCCCGGAATAAATAAAAAAGAACCTGTACCATATAACAGTAGCCCCAATACAACTCCTTTACGATAACCAAAACGGGTAATAAATAATCCTGCCGGAATAGCCATGGTAAAATATCCCATATACATCATCGCTTGGACCATTGCCGAATGAGCTTTGGTTATATCCAGCATTTCTTGAAAATGTTTGTTCAAAACATCTAAAATTGCATGAGCAAATCCCCATAGGAAAAATAAAGATATAATTAGGATAAAAGGCAATAAATATGTACGGTCGACCAATGGTATATGTTTCTTTTCCATAAACTGTTTTTATGCTATAACTGACATCAAAAAGATTTAATGATAATAGCAAACACAAATCTTATACATAAGATAATAAATCTGGTAAATCGGTTATTTTCAAATCTGGCAATGATTCATCAATTTCTTCATTTCCCCAACCTTCTCCTTTCAGCCAAACTACCTTACAACCTACTTTTTTAGCAGGAACAACATCTTTCGAAAAAGAATCTCCTATTACCAAAACTTGCGAAGCCGGCAAGTTTAAAGCATCAACCCCCATCTGATAAATAGCCGGATCTGGCTTACGAACACCTACCACAGACGACTCAATGACTGAAGAAAAGAATGTATCCAAACTGAAATCTTTTAAAATGGTTTGTATATTCCCATAAAAATTAGAAACTAAAACCATTTTATAAGAATGTGACAATTTATCCAATACCGGACGAGTTCTTTTCAAAACATTCAATACATATTGATAACAACCGGAAGCAATCAAACTGATATAATTTTTCTCTTCTACCTCATTCTTTTGCAAAAAACCAGCCTCTGTCAGATAAGTTATCTGTATTTTTACCTTTATAAATAATACATCTGCAAAATTATGTCCCGGACAAATCAACGGTTCGCGAGCCAGCTTTCGTTCACCATAAACGTATGCTTCGCGAAATTGTTCTTTACTAACAGGTACGTTATACTTAACGTAATGTTCCCATAACACCTCTGCCCAATGACGAGAATTTGTATCTATTGTACCCCCATAATCAAATATAAGCCCCTTTATATCGTTAAGTTTTACCATTTCCACTTTTCTTTGAATCATTTCCTAATTTCATCAATAACACACCTATAATAATCCAAATCAATTCTCGCACACGAGTTATCAAACCTGTGTACACTCCAAAAGCACTCGATATTGCCAAACCACTTGTAGCCAAAGCAAATCCGCCTTCACGTGCCCCCAATTGCATAGGGGAAAAGAAAAACAAATTTGCAAACAACGAGGTAAATGCCATGATCAGAATACACGAAATAAAACTAACATCCGATGTCAGGATGTTCAATATGAAATAAACTTCCAAACAACCTACAATACGGGCAACAAATTCCAAGCCTAACGAAAGATAAAAAGTTGACTTCCGCTGACTATGAAGTTCTGCGATCTGTGCATCAACACGCTCTAATGAATCTTTCTTTTCTACAATAAAACGCCTCGCCCACTTCTTTATAAAAGGAACATGTCCCATAAGTTGCAAAGTACGCATTGCCATACCGTTTTTGTATCCTTTAAAAAAGAAATAAATAGCAATAAGACAACATCCCCCTATTACTGCAAGCATTATAGCCATCCCAATATTTACCGGTTCTACCATTATATATAATACTACAGAAGCCAGCCAAAAGCAAAAATGAGAAAAGATATGCATCATTACATACAAAATAACAGATGATGTTGCTTTACTTCCCCCTACATATGGAGTTAATTCCATAATACGATAAGGTTCTCCTCCCATTAAGCCAACAGGAGTAGCGTAATTTAAAGCAAAACCTGATATAGTCAACTTATATACTTTCCCAAACGGAACTTTTGTCGATTTGCCATCACTTATAATAACATACCACGACCATGCATTTAATAAATAAATAAATAGCCACAAAAGAATTACAGCAGGAAACCAATAACCTGCTTTTTGCAAATTAGCCCATACCTCTTGATAATCCATATCAAAGGTACAAAGCATCACAACTATTGCAAATATTCCAAAAAAATAAAATATATTCCGAACTTTCTCTCTCATGGCTTTGCATATTTCTGATATAAATAAATACACAATTCCTCATGGCGATGACGCATATAAAGGAATAACGTTGTCATGATTATTATCTCAAAAAAGAAATACCAATAAGGTTCTCCCATTAAAAGGCTTATATATAAAACAATAGCCCGGGTATTAAAAGTCAGGATATTAGCATATTTCATTAAAGGTAAACTTCTTTTCCGAAATTCGTCGCACAACTCGTGAGGTATTTCATCGCCATAAGTTCGTTGCATCCATGCATATAAACGCTGAAAAGCAGGAGTCATTTTTTCTTGCTGACGAGTATAATTCCCATAAAAGTATAAAAAGATTTTCCACCAAAAGTTGCCTTTCCATGGTAAACTCCTAAAAATAGTACGTTGTTGTTTAAAGTTATCCAACTCACTTCCAGCCTTTCCTTTCAAAAAATACAAATGAATATTACGATAATAATCGGCAAGAGTACATTGCTTACTATGACAAACTGTTCCAGAAAATATGGCAATGACCCAAATCATCCAACTCCACGTTTGTCCGGATGCACCCAAACCGAACGGTAAAGGCTGATTCATCAAACGCAAGGAAATAGCCGCATAAATTGTAAAAAACCAAATATCTCCCGCAAATCCATCAAGCATCCTTCCCCAACGTGTCTTTTTTCCCGTAACTCTTGCCAGTTGACCATCGCAACTGTCATAGTGATTAGCCCACATTAACAATACTATCCCTATAAGAGTATGTTTCATATCCGGAAAATAAAACATAATTCCTGCGCATACCCCCAATATGATCGATAAAATAGTCACTACATTCGGATGAACTCCCAAGCGTTTGAAAAACAACATCCAAACATAACCAATAGGACGATTAAAGTATATGTCGAGAGTTTCTTCCGTATCCAACGACTTGAAAGAAGACTGTAATCTTTTACTAATTGCCATTTCCTTTTGCTTTTTGTATTATTTCCCGGTAAATATATTCTGCAATTTTTACACCCGCAATGTCCTTACAACGAGCAAAACTCGGCCAATCGTTGAAATCGATAATACGTATTTCTCCAGAAGATGATATTACACAATCCCCTCCATATATCGGAACATTTAAACAAGAAGCAGCCTGAGTGCTATATTTGCATAACAAATCTCCATCGAATGGGAAGCCACGTGTTTCACCATTAATCGCTTCCAATCCAAATTTACTATGCGATTGTTCTGTTGGATAAAAGAAATAAAAAAAATCAGTATCGGCAACACCATAAAATTTCACCAAATCTCCCACCAAATGTTCGTTGACGACCGCCTCTGGTATGCCTCTTTTCCGGAAATCGGACAATACATGCTCTGCCTCCTCCTTACATTCAACATAAACCACGTCCTCTTTCACTATAGCATGCGAATTGCCTCGTTTTATCCAACATGGAAAGAAATCCAATTCATACGGACAATTTGTAGGAATTATTACACTTTTCGGATGAGGAATATGATTTTCAATCAGCAACTCTGTCATTGTTTTCCGCACACAGTTTCCAATGCCCTGAGCTGAATTAATCACAACAGTTCCTTCGTTTTCTAAATACTTTAAATATTCTAATGTAGCATGATTGCGAGCCATATCAAACACAACATCTGCTTTGACTTGCTTTTCCACAAAATTCGTCTCGGTAAATGTTTCAACATGACAGCCCATTTTCACCAATTCGTCTACAACTTTTTGAAAAATCGCAGCATCATTTCCCACATGATTGGGAGAGAATTCATTTCCTCTGCTTACTCCTACGATTTTCAAACCCTCTGCAACTTTCTCCATTCCTATTTATATTACCTATTTCTGATTTAAAAACTTCTCAGCTTTCATTATATCTTCTACATGATCGACATCTAAAATCTTAGAAAAAGGATATGCAACCAAGCTCATTCCTTCTGTGACTAACTGACGCTGAAAATTACGCATACGCGAAAGTCCTTTTTCCATACACTTATTTAATACATCAATAGCCTTAGGATTCAAGCAATAAATACCTCCAGAGATATATTTACATTGAGACGTTACACTATCGTAAAATCCGGTTATACGCAAGTTCTCATCCGTTGCTATGTATAAAGGCTTCTCATCGTCAATATAATCGGTCACAGCCATCATCCCATCATTATCCGAAGATTTAAAAATGTTTATAAACTGAGCAAATTCCTCTTCCCGGAAAATCGTATCAACCGTTGTAAGACAAAACTTATCATCTTTCAAGAAGCGGCTTAATTCATAAAAACTATGCATCGAACTAGGGGTTGTTTTTACTATCACATCTAAAGGTATTTCCACATCTTTCTTTAACTGCATCAGATGGTCTTTTGTCAATTGTACCTCATTATTAATAATAACAACAATCCGGTCTGCTCCGTTTTTCATAAAAATACGAATCAACCTGTCTATCATTGCCTCCCCATTCAGTTGGACTAAAGGTTTAGGCAATTGCACACCCTCTTGAGCAAGTCGAGAGCCTTCTCCTGCCGAAATAATTGCAAATTTCATAAATCAATCTTCGTCTACGGTATCCAATTTCAACTTATCACTATCATCTCTCTTTTCATAATATTGCTTACGCAAAGGATTTGCACCAATCTCTTGCTCGATGCAACGATTACGATAGACATCCAGTGCTACATAAAC
>DXCG01000013.1 GCA_019116145.1 Candidatus Phocaeicola gallistercoris | reverse complement strand
AAAAAAATGTATCCATCTTGGATTTTTTTGTTTACTGTGCATTGTGATTGCACAGAATTGCGCTATCTTTACAAAAGATTATAAACCAATTGATTTTTAGAACATGGTTAATATATGCAATAGTGAACAGCATGTTGTTTTGATGAGGATTTTGGATGCTCGTAACAGACCGTCCATAACCCCAGATATGCCCCTTTGGAAACTTAAATTAACCGAGGAAGAATATACAAACTTAAAGGAGACTCTTGTCCAAAATGCGTATCGATTAGAAGATTTTGGAATAGAGGCGGCCTTGTGTTACGCTGAATGGTGGAGAAGAGACTATAATGGAGGAATTCCTTCCAGAGAAGATGTTGCAGTCGGATTAGGACTGCCTCATTATTGTTGGGAGCAACTATATAAAGCTGCACGTCATGGGCTTAAAAGTCATGGATTTGCATTTATTCACTCTCTCAAGGGGAATGAATATTTTAGAACTTTACTAAATCAAGGAGGTCTTCCTGTAAATTACATAAAGAACGGAACTAATCTTAGCGGGTTTTCACGTTTTCTCATTGGATTGGTTGAAGAATTGTCTTCAATAAATATTGATTGGGATGATAATAATATAGATTTAATCAAGAATTTTAATTGTATAGCTTATCTTGGGAAAGCGTTCAAAAATGACAATATTTACGATGTTTCATTACAGATTGCTCATGCAATCATATCCGAAGAAGACCGCTGGCTACCATATGATGATACGGATTCCTCTTTGTCAGAACTGACTAAATCCTTAAAAAGAGAATACCGGCGAGTTAAGAGTGAACATAGAACCAAACCACTTTCTCTAAGTTGGAAACTTCGTTTGACCTCAAGTAAAACTGCAAATCTTTTTGTCAATTTAAATATAGTAAAAGAGATTTCATCAAAATCTATTGAAGGTCTAAACTATCAATCGTGCTACACCTTCGATGTGTTTGTCTCTGGTATACTTGTTGGAAAGTATGTAAGAAAATCCCTAGTTAAAGATGACAAAGGAGAGGTTATCGGTGCGATATATTCTCGTATAACTGTTGGCGTAGCAAATGATATAAAGTGGAGTGGAGAACCTGTAGTTGAAGTTAAGATCAGGTGTGACAACGATGACAGATTGTTTCCAACTTTATGTGGTAGTTATCCTCCGAATTTTGAATGCCCTCAGGTTTTCCAAATGCTTGATGATAATGCATATTCTTTGAAATCGACAGCGAATGCTGAAAATAATATAGCTGTTTTCTCCACTAATTGGAAGTGTGATGGTAGTCATAAGCTATTACTAAATGGAGAACTTTATTCGGCGATTAAATTTACTGATAAAGTAGATTTACACAATTGCATGTCAAATGAGGATATAACCATAACCAATGAGTTCACGCCTTATAGCGCTGAATTCAGAGGTACATATATACAATGGGTAGAGCAATCTAATTTTAAGTTATTGACTCGCATTCCAGTAATAAGCGTTTTTGACCAAACTGGCACTAGAGTCGGGAATATCAAGCCTAAATATCGTGTTCATAATAGTAAGGCTGAGTGGCGGAATTTGTCCAATTCATGCCTCTTGCCATTTGGGCTTGTTGATATCAAGGTTGAATTTCCTGACAATAAATACGTGATGGAAACATTTTATTTCATAGACGATATGACATTTGTCTCTCGCAACGAAACAATGTTTTCCACAGAGCTACACCTATATTCTCGCCATGTTATCTCTGCAAAAGTTGATGAATGCGAAAACTTATCTGTTGAAATGACGGATAAAAATACCTGGAGGATTTCCAGAGATGCCTGTGCTTCTAAATATTCTCCTACGTGTAATTTGAAAATAATTGCCGAGAATAATCCTCCTTTGAAAGTATCTGTTGTAGCACCGTTTGAGGGTATAGTAATATCTGATTTGGAAGGGAAAATTGTGCCATCGGGAAAAATCATATCTTATGATAACCTGAGATATTTTAATATAATCAGTCATGGACAGTCTGGTATGATAGATGTAACTTACAAATCTGATAAAATAAAGGATGACAATACAATCAAGCATCTTAAGAGTCCAGTAATTGAAGGTATAGTTCCATTATCCGATTATCGTGATTTGTTTGCAAGAATGTTTCAATTATATGGTGCAAATACTTTTGACCGTAGTAGTTCCATAGAACTAAAAATATTTGACAAACGCATCTATATAAGAAAATTTGTTCTTGATAGTGAGTTGAGTTCAGATAAAATTCGAATCACAGATTATACCAGCGAAGACACTT
Source organism: Candidatus Phocaeicola gallistercoris (assembly GCA_019116145.1). Classification (GTDB taxonomy): domain Bacteria; phylum Bacteroidota; class Bacteroidia; order Bacteroidales; family Bacteroidaceae; genus Phocaeicola; species Phocaeicola gallistercoris. Next base: position 9,123 of record DXCG01000013.1, on the reverse strand, counting down.
CCGATTTCATATATGACGGTGATGTATATGCATTGCCGGTTTCAGAAAATATAAAACCAGCTGAATTAGTGCAGATAAAGCTTGAGCCGTATAATCGACAAATGAACTTGTTTACAATTCCTGATGAGCTTTTGAATTCGGAAGCAATTCTTTTCTCTGGTCCCGAAAGTTCGCGCAGGCTTGTTCCTAAGTATTACAATTTTGAACAAGAAGATTACAGTTCGGAAGTACGTGGAGAGATGTCTGCTGCTAATACAATACTTTGGAGTGAAAGGCTTTGCAAGGATGATGTTTTTGCCGGCGAGTATTGGGCAAAGACAGTAAAAGCATTCCGTATTATTTCAGAATTTAATCTTCCATTTACCACATATAATGCTTTCAAAGCTATTGGTTGTGAACCTAAATTATTGGTTAACTTAATATTAGCTTGTTGGATTAATGGCGCTTCCGATGTTCTCATTCAAGAAATTGACCGTTTTGAAGATGAATTAAACATTGCAGTACATTGGATTCCGCATACTGTGTGGGGAGAATGTATTGAGAGTTTCATACGTTCGCTTCCTCCAACACTCATTAATATAATGAATACAAAATTAGGTGAGATTACAGAACTGATAAATGTACTTTTCAACGCTACACTATCTGCAGAAGTTGCGTCTGAACTTACTCAATATGTTGCGGGAGGGAATATCGGAAATGCCAGGATTTTCTCAAGAGCTGACATTAATCAATTTAAATCAAAAATACATGGATATACAGATAACAATATAGACCTACCTATAACCCGATTTGTACTTCAAAATAAATATTATGTAGACCAAGAGATGCACAAGTCTTATCGTGTAATGATTGAGTCCGCAATGTGTGCTGCGGAAAACTTCGCACAAGTAAAAAATCGCACAAATCTTTTTTTATTGGAAAGTCGAGACTATGCTCGTATCACTAATTTTTACCGAAAATACTTTAAAGAAACCTACAGTGAGATATTCATTGGGACAGTAAAACAAATTGTAAACAAATGAATATGAATTATTTTTCATTCTACAATAAGGCCAAGGAATTATTAATAGATTCTCTTGCCTCTCTTTGGTTCAAGGGTCAAGCCCAAGAACAAGAATATATCAAGAGAATTTTGACTAAGGATGAGCCTCTTTTTGCAGAACCTGTATTCCAATCAATATTCCCTTGGGAGGAGAGTGCCGACAGTTTTGAGGAACATTCTTCTAAACTCAGATTGTTAACTCCTTCATTTGTTAATGCACTGAGTAGCGAAGAAGTTGACAAGGATTTGAGATTTCCATTAGACAGGCATCCTTATAAGCATCAAACAGAAAGCTGGAGAACTATGCTTTCTTCTCGACCACAAACCATTGTCGTGACTACCGGAACAGGATCAGGTAAAACAGAGTGTTTTATGATACCTGTGTTGCAAGATTTGGCTAAAACCAATGAAAAAAATTGTGTTCAGGCCATATTCCTTTATCCTTTGAATGCACTGATGAAAAGCCAACAGAAACGTATTCATGCTTGGTGCAAAGCTCTTCCCGAAAAGGTTACCTATGCGATATATAATGGAGAAACCGACAAAGAAAATCGGTCTGACAGATATACTGCATCTCATTATCCACAGCTCGTAACAAGGCCTCAAATAAGGAAAACTCCGCCTCAGATTCTCTTTACTAATCCAACTATGCTCAACTATATGTTGGTACGAGCAGAAGACCGTGAAATCTTGGAAAAATCCAAAGGGAAGCTCAAATGGATTCTTTTAGATGAAGCACATACTTATACTGGCTCTTCAGCCGCTGAATTATCATTGCAAATCCGTCGTGTACTAGATGCTTTTGGCGTAACTATTGATCAAGTGAATTTTGCTGTAACATCAGCGACTATCGGGGATGAAAGTGACCCCAAAACGACGATAAAGCTAAAAACTTTTGTGTCTCAACTCACTGGAAAACCATTTGAAGATATAAAAATAATTAGTGGCAAGCGCATTATTCCAGAACTAAACAAGGGAATTGCAGAAGATCAATTGTCCAAAATAAGCAAAAAGTTTAGTATCGAATTGAGTTATTCTGATATTGAGAAGTTGAGAAAAAAGCTTAACTCTTCGCCGGTATTGAAAGCAAAGGAAATCGGTCGTATGCTTGATAAAGGAATTGGGAAAAATGTGGATACCTCATTGGAAATAATAGATGCTCTCGGGGAAAAAGTGAAAGGTATAAACAAAGGAGGCGGCCTTGGAGCTTTATTGCCAACACGTGCTCATTTATTTGTTAGATCGATAAGTGGAGTGTATGTTTGCACCAATCCCGATTGTCAGCGTCATAAGGGATATAGATTGTCGATAGGAAGTCTGACAACATATCAAAATATGAATTGTCCAGTTTGTAAATCAAAGATGCTGGAACTTGCTACATGTTCGTCTTGCGGCTCTCCCATTATAGTGGGTGAAACAAGCACAACTAAGGGATTTAGGATGCACACCAATGTAATTGATCTTGACAAGAGTCTTTTCTATGAGCAAAAGGAAGATCTCATTGATTTGGAAGATATGGGAAATATAGAAGATGTTGAGCAAAATGAGGCGGATGGCTTTTCTCGCTTCTTTTTCGCCATTCCGAAGAAAGCATGTCTAAGGAAAAATGCGAATAGAACATATCACATCTTCAATCATCGGAATGGTAAAATAGAACTTGTCCCTGAAGACAATAGAAGCAACAAGTGTTTTACTTCTTTAAAAAGTGAAGAAAGTATTCCTGTTATATATCAATCTCTTCGACACTCAGGAGATAATCACGTTCTTTGTCCTCATTGTGGCAATAATCTCAGCGAGTTTAAAAACCTTGATTATCTCAGAATAAGTGCTACCCAAATTGGACGTACTTTAGCAACATTGCTTCTTGATAATGCTGAACCCATTGACAGTAATGACGCAGACGTTGTATATGAAGGCCGAAAGTATATAACATTTACCGATAGCCGTCAAGGGTCTGCACGTTCTGCGATGGAACTTAATCAGGATGTAGAACGTTCATGGATTCGAGCTTCCATTTTTCATAAACTTGCCGACATGCGTTTGAATGATGTGAAACCTGGTGGTCTGACCCCTGATGAGGAAGCAGAATACAATGCATATCTGAGTATTCGGGAACATCTTCCGACCTTACTTTTTGAAAAATTTAAACGACTTGAAGAAAAAAAGAATGGCACACCAGTAATCCCCAATCCCGAGGAGGTGTCATGGGGGCAAATAAGCCAGTCTCTTGAAAATGACTCAAATTTCAAGAAGTTGTATGAACATGTTGATAAAGCACGTGGCAGAAAAAATTTCAAGAATGCAACGGACTATCTGAAAGCACTTCTTGTCGACCAATTCGGATGGATTCCTAAACGGGCGAACTCATTGGAAACGATGGGATTCGTACGTCTTGTCTATCCAGCACTTAAAAATGCGAAATGCCCAGCACTCCTTCAGAAAAGATGTACAGACACCGACTGGCAGAATTTTCTCAAGATCTGTATGGATTATGTCATTCGTGGAGGTCGTCATTATATGCTTTCTGGAGCTTATAAAGATTACCTTACACAAAATAAGTACTGTTCTCCTATATATCCTTCAAATTCAGAACTGAGGAAGAATGGGAACCCTGTATCGAAATGGTTTAAAGTCAATGTAAGTTCAAAAGGTATTAATGAGAATCAGAACAGACTCGTTCTTCTTCTGTGTGCAGTTCTAGATTATGATGATATTTCTCAAATCAATCAAATAAAGATTGCTGACATCAACTCAATACTTGATGCCGCATGGGATTTTCTGAAACAAAATGTTCTTGAAGCAACAGATGTAGAAAATCAAGGATATATGCTTGATCTCATGGGGGATAAAGTTAAGCTGCAACTTATCGAAAAAGGTTATCTCTGTCCTGTTGACAATGTTATTATAGATGCGCCGTTCTGTGGCTATAGCCCAAGAATGAACGGTTACATCGGTCGTGAAAATTTCGATAGATTCAAAATCAAGACGGAGTTTGTAAATCCGCTTTTCCCATTCAAGTCTGCGGATCAGACAGAAAAGAATGTCATGGAATGGATTGAGAAGAACTTCTCTGAACAAAAGGCTGCTGGTGTGTTCGGGGTTATGAACTCCAGAGTATTTACTTCAAAACCGATTTTTATATCGGCTGAACATTCAGCTCAGCAATCGTCAGAAGATCTTGACCGATACGAAAGAGAGTTTAATGAGGGGAAAATCAATATTCTTTCTTGCTCAACAACAATGGAGATGGGGGTCGATATTGGTGGTATTACAGAAGTCGTCATGAATAATGTGCCGCCAAAATCGTCAAATTACCTTCAGCGTACGGGACGTGCAGGACGAAGAAGTGAAACTAAAGCCTTGGCTTTAACTGTTTGTGCTCCCAATCCTATTGGAACTCATACATGGAACAATCCAGATTATCCGATTACACATGTAACAGAAACTCCGTTGTTAAAATTGGAAAGCCGTCAGTTGATTCAACGTCATGTTAATGCGATGGTATTCGCATCCTTTGTAGCAGATCAAGGGGGAATCAGGGTTACGGCAACTCTTAGGGATTTTTTTGTCACGGCAGAAGGGATGTCTTTCTTTGATAAGTTTCTAAATTATATTGATAGTGTAATCAGCGGAAAGGTTGAACGTCTTCAAGAACCATATTCAAAATTAATTAAGGGAACAAGTCTCGCTCAGATAACATTGGCGGATGTCGCACAAGTAGTCAAAAAAGACATAGTTGCTGTTTACAATGTCTTTGATGCTCATAAAGGAGCTCTTGCAAAGGCGATTGAATCTCTAAAGAATGAATCAGGAACGACCAATGCTATCAAAGCTATAGAGAAACAAGAGGAAAATTTTTTAAAGACCTCGATGTTGTCATATCTTGCTGAAAATTCTTTTCTGCCAAGTGCAGGTTTACCCTTAGGACTAGTTGAGTGTCTGCTAGACGGTAAGGAAAAGGTTGACGGTAACTCACCGACATTGCATATAAGTCAGGCCATCTCCTCTTATGCTCCCGGTAATCCAGTAGTGAAAAACGAATGGGTCTATGAGACCAATGGTATTCGTCTGAAGACAAAATACGATGACAGCACTTCAAGGTATATCATACAGAATTGCACTCATTGTGGTTATACAACTATTATCTATGGAAGTGCCAAGACGGATTGTCCCAAGTGCGGTCGGCATGGAACTATGCATGGCATAAAGGACATCTCACTATCGACAGATCAGCGTTTTACAGAGGTCGTTGAACCAGCTGCGTTCTCCGTAGCATGGGATTCGACCCCGACTCGAAAAATGGACTCTCTCGGCAGTATGAATTTCATTCAGCCTATTTTGCTTGAAATGGATGCCTGGCTTCTGAAGACAAATTCTGCAAAAATGTCTATCCGCTGTTCAACGCCAAGGTCTGAGATTCTCTTTTATAATAAAGGAACGAATGGGTATGGATATGCTTTCTGTCCTTATTGCGGTAGAATGAAATCAGAAAAATCACCAGACACCACAGAGCGGATGCTGTCGCACCATAAACATCTTCTAGCTTCGACCTCTTGTCCCGGTGGCGAAAATGACGGTGCTGCAGTAAGACGTCATGTGTTGTTGGTCGGAAGATACCAGACTGACTTTGTTGAGATCAAGTTTTATGACAAGGACAACAATCTGGTAGAAGACACTGAGACACTCTATTCTCTCGGCGTGATTCTTAGCCGTAAACTCACGGAACTGCTCGGTGTCAACGATGGAGAAATTGAGTTCGGCTATGATGGCATAAATCATTCTATTTTCATATATGATACTGCTCTCGGTGGTGCAGGTTATTCATTGCTCTTCCGAGAATATAAAGATGAAGTCCTAAAAATGGCTTTGGAAACTCTTGAAAGATGCGACTGTGAACGGTCTTGCACGAAGTGCCTTATAGATCGCAGATCGCAATGGTATACGAACTATCTTAACCGGCCTAAGGCTCTAGAATGGTTAAGACAGGAAGTCAAGGCCCGTGTTGCCCCAAAGGAAATTATTTATTTAATGCCTGATTCTCATGCTGTGACATCAGACATCACGACCGAGTTTTATCAGCTCACACGGAACAAGGACATCTCTGGTATCAGAATATTTGTCAACGACAACATTTCTCAATGGGATGCGGAAACATTCCCATTTAAAAAAATTCTCACAGAACTATCTCTAGAAGGAGTTGACGTTGCCTTTATACTGCCAAGCGTACCAGATGTAAAATCACTCTCGTCAGCTGACAGTGCAACTTTAATTGCGGAGGTATTTAAAACCAACTTTAAATGTCTTGAAAACACACTGCCGACAGGATTATTTCCGTTGATGGTCGTGATTATGAATGACGGAATCGTCAAAACATACTTTGGGAAAAATATTGATACATCCTATTCTAAGAATTGGGGAAGTGGAGATGTATTCATAACCACACAGCCAAATTCATTGTCCTATGCCGACATAAATAGAATGCAACTGTTGAGCGCCTTTTCATCGGACGATTCTTCCTTTATGTTCGAATATAGAATAAGAGAACACAGCTCGTTGGGTCGTTTTTTTGATTCTCTGAAAGCTCCGGAAACTGGTAATTGGAATAGAATAATATCTAACCTACGAGGCAAGGCTGTTTCTATTGAATATTCTGATAGATACCTAAAAACGCCCTTAGGCTGTATGCTTTTGGCAAAAATGATTTCCAGTCTGAAGAATGAAGCAGACTTAGTCTTGGTATCAATTAAGGTTATCGTCACAAATATCGTCTCAATTAATGACTCAGATGTGGCAGTAAATGCTATAAAAGATTTTGCCAACGGTAAGAAGAGAAATCACTTCCTGAAGGCTGCTATATTTGAACTGACCGGAATAGAACCGGAAATTCAAGATACAGGTTATGTTGAGCATGAACGGTGTCTGACGGTTAAAGCGGATAATGCAGAGGTCTGTATACGTCCAGATGCAGGTATAGCAAAAGGATGGGCACCATTTGGAAGAGATAACGCTGAATGCACCGACCGCGATTTCAGAGAAGATTGGAATATAGATCTCGAACTGTTCAATAAACAGCAGATAGGAAACGGAATACTTTACACCATCTCATATAAGCAACTCTAACAATGTCAGAAAATAGAAACGCTCAGTATCGTTATCAAGTGCTGGACAGATGCTTCAGTGACTGGAATAAGAAATATACTATCGAAGATCTCCTTGAAATAGTCAACAATCATCTTTATGAATTGGAAGGTTCGGACTCTACCATCAAGTTGCGTCAGTTACGAGGTGACCTAAATGCCATAAGAAAGATGCTACCCGATAACATCTATCTTGATGCCAAACCATTTGGAGGAAGGAAATGCTACTACAGATATTCTGAGCCAAACTATTCAATCTACCAGAATGGTCTATCGGTTACCGAGGTTAACTCTTTACGCTCGATAATTGAAATGCTTAGTAAATATCGTGGAGTTACTGGTAATGCTTGGCTTGAAGATGTTATCTCCAATCTAGAACTTCGTTTTGGAGTAAAATCGGATAGAGAAAATCTTATTTCATTTCAGTGTAACTCATGTTTAAAAGGGCTTGAATACCTTTCAACTCTCATAGACGCAACAATCAATCACCAGCCTCTCGAAGTAAGCTACACAACACACGCAGGCATTAGTTCAACGAATGTGCTTCATCCATATTATATGAAACAATATAATAACAGATGGTTCATATTCGGACGTATTGATGGGAAAGATTATATTGTCAACCGAGCCCTTGACCGAATTGAGCGGATAAGTAGAAGTGATGTACCATTCTGTAAAAATGACCTTGTGGATTTCAACTCTTACTTTGATGATATTGTAGGGGTATCGGTGCCTTATGAAGTACAGGAGGCCGAAACAATTATTTTGCAATTTAGTTCAGAACGATTTAAATATATTGTTTCAAAGCCACTGCATACCTCACAGAAAATTATTGATGAATACAAGTGTATAGTTACTATCAAAGTAATACCAACACGAGAACTTGACCAATTAATTCTAGCTTTTGGACCTGATGTTGAAGTCCTAGCTCCAGATAAATACAGAATGAGCATTAAGACTAAAATTGAGAAATGTCTCAACAAATATCGCTCTGTGCATTGCGATTGCATATAAAATTATACTTTTATAATAAACAGATATAACAGAGCAGATATTAACCAACATTATATGGAACGTGATAGTGTGCAAAATATTAAAATTGAACATTCTAAAAGAAAAGGCGTATCAAGCTTTGTATTGAGTAATGATACGCCTCTTTTAAAATTCCTTTAAATCTACTCTTCAAAAAGCGAAAGTATATAAAATCTGATATATTTTTATCTGATTACGAATTTTGTATAGAAGATTGATTATACATATACACTCTTTATCTACGGCAGTATTATGGCTTTTTCATTTAAATATAAGTCCCATCTTTCAGGGAAGTATTAGTATTAAATGAAAGAGCTATATGGCTGTATAAAGTCTAATTTTTATCTTAACACTGGCCATAGGCTTATTTTTTAGGTTCGTCCGTAATAGACTTGTCCTTGATGGACTTCACCTTGCTGTCCAGTTCTCTCGCGGCCTGTTCTTTCATCCGTGCCTGCTCGGTCAATGCCGCTTGTCTTTGTACCGCTTCCTCGTAGGCTTCCACGTCCTCACGTATCAGTCTTATCCGTTCGTTATCCCGGTTCGGTCCAAAGATGTTCTCAAGTTCTACAAGTTGCTCTGGGGTAGTCTCTCCTTTCATCTTGACATAACGGTATTTCAGATCATTATCGGCCTGAATGTTATATGTCCTCACCGAAAAATAGAGAGCAACGGACAAGGACACGATTGCTGCGAACATCACGGAAAAACTTCCAAAGATGTACGGGGATTTTATGCTCAGGCTGAAATGATGGTTGATGTTGCTTGTCTTAACGGCATTTGACATGAACCCCGAAAGTTAGACAAAAAACTTTCGGGGTTTTGTTATGAAGTATAGTTTTGAAATCAAACTAGAGGCAGTTAAGAGTTACTTATCCGGTTGTTCAGAAAAACAAATTACTGAAACATATG